>NZ_JBEOZN010000135.1:0-25969 GCF_040298085.1 Streptosporangium sp. NPDC001681
GCGAAGGCCGTGACGAACGCGTCGAGACCGTCGTCCAGGGCGGTTCGCAGGTCCCGCTCCAGCCGCCGCCCGGCGGCGGGACGGCCCGGAAGGCCCAGGTCCCGGAGCCGACGGTGTAGACCGTCGCGGAGGTGTTCTCGGGCATGGGCGGATGGACCCCGAGCCGTAGGGGGCCGGGGGCGGCGTCGGATGGGTGGCGGGTGGTTCACCCCTGCGCGGGGCGCTTTCCCCGAAGCCGCGGGCCGCGCCGTCGCCCGGCGGAGCGGTCATTCCCTCGGGAGAGCCGGCCGGCGGGGCCGCGCCTCAGGGCTGGACGTGGACGACCTCGATGCCGAGCAGGTCGGCGACCGCGCGCAGCTCGGCCAGCCGGTGGCCGGTGCCCAGCGCCCAGTGATGGGAGATGCCCGTGGCGCTCCACGCGTCGGTCCACTCCCCCGGGTCGCAGCCGAAGTCCACCCGCGAGGTGGTGTTGCCGATCCGCAGCAGCGGGCCCTCCACCGTGACGCCCTCGGAGACCACGAAGGCGAACGTCCCGTCGCGCCGCTGCAGCAGGCCGAGCGTGGTCACCGGACCGTGCGCCACGTCGAACTCCACCGAAACGCCCCACCCGCGCTTGCCGTGGTAGACGCCCAGCCCGCGCAGCAGCGGCCGGCGCGCGCTGATCGCCAGGTGGGCGGGGCCGTCGTGACCCATCTCCACATGACCGCGCGCGAAGTCCAGCGCCTGCAGTTCGGTGAACGAACCGCCTGCCCCGATCCGGTCCATGACCAGCATGGCGAGCGAGGTACGCAGCTCGTACTCGCCGGCCGTGGGGATGCCCCGCGCGGTCAGCAGGGACGAGCCCAGGATCATGCCCGCGCCCAGCCGCTCGTGGATCTCCCCGTCCAGGCCCCGGTGGTAGTAGGCCAGGCTGTCGAGGGCGAAGTCCTCCACCAGCCGGTCCAGCCCGACCGAGACCCGCGCGGCCCAGGCGAAGTCCTCGTCGTTGACCGTGTCGGCCAGCTCGAAGACCTCCCGTGCCAGACCGGTACGCTCCTTGACCTCGGCGTCGGTGACCTTCTCCACCCGCACCCGCAGGTCGTCGAACTCCAGCACCTCCACGTGCCCGCCGAGGTTCACCGGCACCAGGGTCAGGTCGGTGGCCACGTCGAGCATGCCGGGGTACAGGTGCCCCATCAGCCCGTGGCGGCCCCGGCGCAGCGCGGCGCGCACACCGGCGGCCCGCACCCATCGGCCGATCTTGGCCCAGGCCCGCTCGTCCTCCAGGTACCCCGACACCGACCGGAAGGGGATGCCCGCGCGGATGAAGGTGTTGGCCATCTCCGGCAGCGGGCACGCCCCGCAGTAGGCGAGCCACTGGCCGGTGTCGAAGGTCGCGTGGTCCATCGACTCGCTGGGCTGGAGATTGATCAGCAGTACCGGCGCGCCGCTGCGCTGCGCGACCGGCAGGAGCATCGTCGCGGTCATGTACGTGGTCAGGAAGCCCACGATGATGTCACAGCCGGCCTCGCGCAGCCTCTCCGCCGCGACCGCACCCTCCTGGGCGTCGGAGATGAAGCCGACGTCGACGACGTCGCAGCCCAGCTCCCGCATCCGCGCCGAGACGCGCTCGGAGGAGCGCCGGAGCTGCGGGAGCAGGTCGGGGAACTGCGGCCAGTAGGCTCCCAGCCCACCGGCGACCAGTCCCACCTTCGTGCGGGGCGGGGCGATCCGATCCAGGACCGTGGTCAAGACGTTCTCCTCTCACCGGGGATTGCCACGGGAAGCGGGGTCAGCGCAGGAAGGCGGCGGCGACGCCGGCGTCCACCGGGATGTGCAGGCCGGTGGTCTGGGTGAGCTGGGTCAGCTGGAAGACCGCGGCGGCGATGTGCTCGGGCAGCACCTCGCGCTTGAGCAGGGTGCGCTGCGCGTAGTACTCGCCCAGCTTCTCCTCCTGAACCCCGTACACCGCCGCCCGGTTGGCCCCCCAGCCCGAGGCGAAGATGCCGGAGCCGCGCACCACCCCGTCGGGGTTGATGCCGTTGACCCTGATCCCGTACTGGCCCAGCTCGGCCGCCAGCAGCCGTACCTGGTGTGCCTGGTCGGCCTTGGCCGCCCCGTAGGCCACGTTGTTCGGCCCGGCGAACACCGCGTTCTTGGAGGAGATGTAGACGATCTCCCCGCCCATGCCCTGGTCGACCATCACCCGGGCGCTCTCCCGCGAGACCAGGAACGAGCCACGGGCCATCACGTCGTGCTGCAGGTCCCAGTCGGCGACGCTGGTCTCCAGCAGCGAGCGCGACAGCGACAGGCCGGCGTTGTTGACCACCAGGTCCACCCCGCCGAACGCCAGCACCGCCGCCTGGAGCGCGGCGATCACCTGTGCCTCGTCGGTGACGTCCACCCGCACGGCGGTCGCCACGTCCTCGGCCCGGTAGGCCCCGGCGCCGAGCTCGGCGGCGACCTTCTCCGCGGCGTCCAGGTCGCGATCGGCCACCACCACGCACGCGCCCTCGGCGGCCAGCCTGCGGGCGGTGGCCGCGCCGATGCCCGAGCCGCCCCCGGTGACCAGCGCGACCCTGGTGGCCAGCGGCTTCGGCGCCGGCATCCGGCGCAGCTTGGCCTCCTCCAGCTCCCAGTACTCGATCCGGAACTTCTCGCTCTCCTCGATCGGGGCGTAGCGCGACAGCGCCTCGGCGCCGCGCATCACGTTGATCGCGTTGACGTAGAACTCCCCGGCCACCCGGGCGGTCTGCCTGTCCCGGCCGAAGGAGAACATGCCCACCCCCGGCACCAGCACGATCGCCGGATCCGCGCCGCGCATGGCGGGCGAGTCGGCGGTGGCGTGCCGGTCGTAGTAGGCCGCGTACTCCTCGCGGTAGGCGGCGTGCAGCTCGCGCAGCCGGGTGACGGCGTCGTCGAGCGGCGCGCCGGCGGGCAGGTCGAGCACCAGCGGGGCCACCTTGGTGCGCAGGAAGTGGTCGGGACAGGAGGTGCCCAGCGCGGCCAGTTCGGGGTGACGCTCGCGGGACAGGAAGTCCAGCACCTCGTCGGTCGCGGTGTAGTGGCCGACCTGCGCCACGTCGGTGGAGGCCAGGCCGCGGATCACCGGGAAGAGCGCGGCGGCCCGCTCACGCCGGGCCTCCTCGGGAAGCGGCTGGTAGCCGGGCCTGACCGGGCCGAACGGCTCGGCCGCGCCGTGTTCGGCGATGTGGGCCTCGGCGGTCCGGATGATCCACAGCGAGTTGGCCTCGCACTCCTCGGAGGTGTCGCCCCAGGCGGTGATGCCGTGGCCGCCGAGGATGCAGCCCACGGCCTGCGGGTTGTCCCTCTTGATCGCGGCGATGTCGAGGCCGAGCTGGAAGCCGGGGCGCCGCCACGGCACCCAGACCACCCGGTCGCCGAAGATCCGTGCCGTCAGCGCCTCACCGTCGGCGGCGGTGGCGATCGCGATGCCCGCGTCCGGGTGCAGGTGGTCCACATGCGCCGCGTCCACCAGGCCGTGCATCGCGGTGTCGATCGACGGCGCCGCGCCGCCCTTGCCGAAGGCGCAGAAGTCGAACGCGGCGACCATCTCGTCCTCGCGCTCGACCCCCGGGTAGACACCGCTCAGGGCGTGCAGCCGGTCCAGCCGCAGTACGGCCAGGCCCGTCTCGGCCAGCGTGCCGAGGTCTCCCCCGGACCCCTTGACCCACATCAGCTCCACGTCGGAGCCGGTCACCGGGTCGACGGCCACGCCCTTGGCCGAGGTGTTGCCGCCCGCGAAGTTGGTGTTGCGCGGGTCCGCACCGAGCGCGCGTGACCGCTGCAGCAGTTTCTCAACCGGCGTTCTCATGAAATATCCCCCAACGAATGAACCGTGTTCTCAGCATGCGAGGCGCGGGTCTCAGGCGCCCCAGCCGGCCTGGGCACCGCCGACGCGCTCGGCGGCGATCTTCTCGAAGTACCCCGAGCGCGCGTAGGCGGCCATCGGGTCGGGGTCCAGCCCCCGCTCGGCGCGCACCTCCGCCAGGAGCGGACGCACATCGGTGTTGTAGGCGTCCATGAACACCCCGTTGGCCCCCAGCACGTCACCGGCGGACTGCGCCGCCGCCAGCGCCGCCCGGTCCACCAGCAGCGCCTTGGCCGTGGCCTCCTGCACGTTCATCACCGACCGGATCTGCCCGGCGATCTTCGGCTCGATGTTGTGGCACTGGTCCAGCATGAACGCCACGTCCTCGGTGTATCCGCCACCGCGAATCACCTCGAACATGATACGGAAGAGCTGGAACGGGTCGGCGGCCCCCGCCATCAGGTCGTCGTCGGCGTAGAAGCGGGAGTTGAAGTCGAACCCGCCCAGCTTGCCCTCGCGCAGCAGGAACGCCACGATGAACTCGATGTTGGTGCCCGGCGCGTGGTGCCCGGTGTCGACCACCACCTGAGCCTTGGGGCCGAGCTTGACGCAGTGAGCGTAGGCGGTGCCCCAGTCGGGCACGTCGGTGGTGTAGAAGGCCGGCTCGAACAGCTTGTACTCCAGCAGGAAGCGCTGGTGCTCGCCCAGCCGGTCGTAGACCTCGGCCAGCGACTCGGCCAGCCGGTCCTGCCGGGAACGGATGTCGTCCTGGCCGGGGTAGTTGGTGCCGTCGGAGAACCACAGCTTCAGCGTGTCCGAACCGGTGGCGTCCATGACGTCGACGCATTCCAGCAGGTGGTCGGTCGCCTTGCGCCGCACCCGCGCGTCCGGGCTCGTCACGCTGCCCAGCATGTAGTCGTCGTCCTGGAAGACGTTGGAGTTGATCGCGCCGATCCGTACTCCCAGGTTCGACGCGTGCGCCGCGAGGTCGGCGTAGTCGTCGACCTTGTCCCAGGGGATGTGCAGCGCCACACTCGGCGCGGCGCCCGTGAAGGCGTGCACCTGGGCGGCGTCCGCGAGCTTCTCGTACGGATCCCGGGGCACCCCTCGCTGGGCGAACACCTTGAACCGGGTACCGCTGTTGCCGTACGCCCATGACGGGGTCTCGATGGCCTGCGCCAGCAGGGCGGCCTTGATGTCGCTCATCGAAGCTCCGGGGCCGTGACAGCCCCTCCTCCTATCTTCCTGATCCAGTGGGGGTACGCGGTCCGACCGTTCCGGCGCGCACGCCGGCCGGTCCCACCGGGGCACGGCGCGCGGGTCGGGCGGGCCGTGCCGGTGGTGTCGGTCAGAAGTCGAACTGGTCGATGTTGGCCTTGTCGAAGACGAAGGGCGGGCCCAAGATGATCTCCCCGTCCTTGCCGATGGTCCGCTCGCCGAGCCTGCCCGCCTTGAGCACCTCCCCCTCGGCGCCGGTGATCTGCCCGGAGGCCAGCGCCGCGGCGGCGTAGGAGGCCAGGTAGCCCAGGTCCTTGGGGTTCCACAGCGCGAACTTCTGCACCGTGCCGTCCTTGACGAACTGGCGCATCTGGTTCGGGGTGCCCAGACCGGTCAGCACGACCTCGCCCTTGTACTTGGAACCGGAGATGTAGCGGGCGGCGGCGGAGATACCGACCGTGGTCGGGGAGATGATGCCCTTCAGGTCGGGGTAGGCCTGCAGCAGTCCCTGGGTCTCCTGGAAGGACTTCTGGTCGTCGTCGTCGCCGTAGGCGACCTTGACCAGTTTCATCTCCGCGTACTCGGGCTTGCCCAGTTCGTCCTTCATGAACTCGATCCAGGTGTTCTGGTTGGTCGCGTTCGCCGTCGCCGACAAGATCGCCACCTCGCCCTTGCCGCCGATCATCTCCGACAGCAGTTTCACCTGGCTGCGTCCGATCTCCTCGGAGTTGGCCTGGTTGATGAAGAGGTCACGACAGTCCTTGGAGGCGTCGGAGTCGTAGGAGACGATCTTCACCCCCTTGTCGCGGGCCTGCTGGAGCGGGCCGCACACCGCGTTGGCGTCGTTGGCCGCGATCAGGATCGCGTCGTGGCCCTGCTGGGTCAGCGTGTTGATGTAGGACACCTGGGAGGAGGCCGAGGCGTCGGAGGGCCCGACCTCCTTGGCCTGTCCCTTGAACTCCGCGGCCGCCTCGATGCCCGCCTTGTCGACGATCGTCTCGTAGGGGTTGTTGATCTGCTTGGGCAGGAACGCGATCTTCAGCCCTTCCTTGATCGGCGCGTTCGGATCGGCCTTGGCCGGGGCCGAGGATGCCGGGGCCGCCGAACCGGCCGAGTCCTTGGTGGTGCCGCCGCAGGCGGCGAGCCCGAGCGAGAGCAGACCGGCCATGACCGCGGTCGAGGCGGACCTTCGCGAAACAGTGAACATAAGCGCTTCCTCAGGATGCGGGGGGTGTGGGCGATGGGACAGGTGACGGGCGGCGCCGGCGTTGCCCTATGACGGCAACGAGACGCGGGGTGATCACCGAGATGATCAGGAGAAGTCCGGTGACGATCGACTGGATCTCCGTCGACACGTCGTTGAGCATGAGCAGGTTGCGGAGAAGGCCGATGAGCAGCACTCCGGCGATCACCCCGCCGAGGGTGCCCTTGCCGCCGTCGAAGTCGACGCCGCCCAGCAGGACGGCCGCGATGACGGCCAGCTCCAGGCCCATGCCGTTGTCGGCGCGGGCGCTGCCGTAGCGGAGGGTGAAGACCACTCCGGCGAAGGCGGCGACCGTGCCGGAGAGCACGAACAGGATGAGCTTGATGCGCTTGACCCGGATGCCGGCGAACAGCGCGGCCTCCTCCTGGGCGCCGATGGCGAACAGCGAGCGGCCGAATCCGGTGGCGTGCAGCACGACGCCGGTGATGATCGCCAGCAGGACGAACAGCGCCACCGGGTAGGGGATCGGGGTGCCGGGAACATCCTCCACGGCGAGGGAGACGTACTGCTGCGGGAACTCGGCGATGGCCCGGTCCCCGAGCACCACGTAGGCCAGGCCCCGGTAGAGCGCCAGCGTGCCGATCGTCACCGCCAGTGACGGCAGTCCCAGCCTGGTCACCAGCAGGCCGTTGACAAGGCCGCATACCGCCCCGACCACGACCACCAGCGGGATGATCGTCTCGATCGCCCAGCCGGCGTCCCACAGGGTGCCGACCAGCGCGCTCGACAGGCCGAGCACGGAGGCCACCGACAGGTCCACCTCGGCGGCGACGACCAGCATGGTCATCGCCAGTGCGATCAACGCGATCTCACCGAGGTCGCCAAGGGCGAAGGACAGGTTGTCGACGCCGGCGAAGCCGGGCGATCCCACCGAGCCGCCGATGAAGACGAGCACCAGGAGCAGGCCGACCAGCACGTCCCAGCGGAGGAAGCGGCCTGGCGAGCCACGGTCCGGCAGCCCGGCGAGGAGCGGAGCGGCCGTGTCCGCGGCGCCGGTGGCGGACTTCACGTCAGGAGCCATTTCGGAAGTTCCTCCTCCGCAGTACCCTCGCGACCCGCAGGGCGAGCAGCCGGTCGACGCTGATCGCCAGAAGCAGCAACGCGCCGGTGATGGCCTGCTGCCAGAACGGGCTGACCTTGAGCACCACCAGCGCGCTGGTGATCGTGGTGAGCAGCAGCGCGCCGAGGGCCGCGCCGTATACGGTGCCGACACCGCCGGTGATCGCCACGCCGCCGACCACGACGGCGCTGACCACCTGGAGTTCCCAGCCGTTGGCGGCGTCGGCGACGACGGTGCCGAACCGGGAGAGCCAGAGCACCCCGGCCAGGCCGGCGAGCGCACCGCTGAAGAGATAGGCCGCCATGACGCGGCGCCGCACGGACACACCGGCCAGTGCCGCCGCCTCCGGGCTGGAGCCGATGGCGTAGAAGTCCCGGCCCGAGGCGTAGGAGCGCAGGTAGTAGCCGACGGCCAGCATCACCAGGACGGCGATCATCGGCAGGTACGGGATGCCGAACACCGTGCCGTTGCCCAGCGACAGCAGTGCCGGAGGAAGGTCGACGGCGTTGATCTGCCTGCCGTGGGCGATGTAGTGGTCGACGCCCTGGATCACGTACAGCGTGCCGAGCGTCACCACCAGGGCCGGGACTCGGCCGACACTGACCAGCAGGCCGTTGACCAGTCCGCAGAGCGCGCCGAGCCCGACGCCCAGGACCACCGCGAAGACGATGCCCCTGCTGTGGTCGGCGGCGAGGAAGTCTCCGACGGTAAAGGCCACCAGGCCGACGACCGAGCCGACGGACAGGTCGATGTTGCGGGTGATGACCACGACGGACTGGCCCACGGCGAGCAGCACCAGGATGGAGGCGTTGAGGAAGATGTCCTTGACGCCCTGCTCGGACAGGAAGTTGCCGTTGACGCCCACGGTCACGATGACCAGGACGGCCAGTGCCGCCACGATGCTCAGCTCGCGGGCCCGGAAGACCAGGTCCACCAGGTTCCGGGTGCTCCGCCCGGCGGTGACGGCGCTCATGGGGCCTCCTCCGTCCGCCGCATGACCCGGGCACCGTGCTTTCCGGCGCCCTCGTTCCTGTCGATCACGAGGTCCCTCCGGTCGCTGCGGTCATCACGCTCTCCTCGGTGGCCCGCTCCCGCGGGATCTCGGCGACGAGCCGCCCCTCCTGCATGACGAGCACCCGGTCGGCCATGCCCAGCACCTCGGGCAGGTCGGAGGAGATCATCAGCACGGCGAGCCCGTCGGCGGCCAGCTGGGACAGCAGGCGGTGTACCTCGGCCTTGGTGCCCACGTCGATGCCCCGGGTGGGCTCGTCGATGATGAGCACGTCGGGCTTGGTGGACAACCACTTGCCCAGCACGACCTTCTGCTGGTTGCCGCCGGAGAGCACGTTCACCGCGTCCGACAGCCGGTTGAACTTGAGCTGGAGCCGGATGGCCCAGTCGCGGGCGCGGTCCCGCTCGGCGGCCCGGGAAATCACCGGGCCACGGCGCAGCGCCTTCAGGCCGGTGATGCCGATGTTGCGCTCGATCGAGTGGTCCATCACCAGCCCCTGCTGACGCCTGTCCTCGGGGACCAGGGCCAGGCCCGCGGACATCGCGGCGGTCGGGGACGCGGGCGGCAGCCGCTCTCCGTTGACCTCCACGGTCCCGGCGTCCCAGCGGTCCACTCCGAAGATGGCCCGGGCGACCTCGCTGCGTCCGGCACCGACCAGCCCCGCCAGTGCCACGATCTCACCCCGCCGCACCTCGAAGGAGACGTCGGTGAACACGCCCTCACGGGTGAGCCGGCCGACCTTGAGGGCGACCTCGCCGACCTCGGTCTCCTGCTTGGGATAAAGGTTGTCGAGGTCGCGGCCGACCATACGGCGGATCAGGTCGTCATGGGTCAGGCCCGCGACGGGTTCGCTGGCGATCCAGCCGCCGTCGCGCAGCGTGGTGACCCGCTGGCAGAGCTCGAAGATCTCGTCCAGGCGGTGCGAGATGAACAGCACCGCGCACCCCTGCTCGCGCAGCGCCTTGACCACGTTGAACAGCCGGGTCACCTCGTTGCCGGACAGCGCCGCGGTGGGTTCGTCCATGATCAGCACCCGGGCGTCCCGGGAGAGCGCCTTGGCGATCTCCACGAGCTGCTGGTCGGCGATGGACAGGCCGCGGGCCGGCTGCTCGGGGTCGAGCGCCACGCCGAGCCGTTTGAACAGCTCGGCGGCCCGGCCGTGCATGGCCCTGCGGTCGATGCGGCGGAGCGCGGCCTTGGGCTGCCGGCCGATGAAGATGTTCTCGGCGACCGACAGGTCTGGGAACATCGTGGGTTCCTGGTAGATCACGGCCACGCCCGCCTGCTGGGCGTCGGCGGGACTGCCGAATTCCACCGGCTCGCCGTCCAGCAGGACCTGCCCGGTGTCCGGACGGTGCACCCCGGCCAGGGTCTTCACCAGAGTGGACTTCCCCGCACCGTTCTCCCCGGCGAGCGCGTGCGCCTCTCCGGCGTAAAGGTTCAGAGAGACCTCGCGCAACGCCTGCACGGCGCCGAACGCCTTGCTGACCCCGGCCAGTGCCAGGACCGGAGGGGCCCCGCCGGGGGACGGCCCGAGTGGCGCCTCCCCTTCGCCCGGTGCGGTCACCGCGCCACACCCCTTCCCTGCTCTAAAAACGTTTTAGAAGACTGACCGGACGCTAAACCGCAGCGTCAGACATTGTCAATGGGTGGTGAAGGTCTCGTTTCCAACGCGTTACGACAACTACGCAGGCAGGGGGATGGTGGGCCCGTCGCCATCTTTGAGTAGGGTCTTGCCGACATCGCGTAACACGTTTTAATCTATGCCGGGTCAAGGGGGGACAGCAGGTGAGCGGCGTCGGCATCAAGGAGGTCGCTCGGGTCGCCGGGGTCTCCCCCGGCACGGTGTCCAACGTGCTCAACCGGCCGGAGCGGGTCGCCCCCGAGACCCGGGAGCGCGTCAGGCGCGCGATCCGCGAGCTCGGCTTCGTCCGGCACGGCTCCGCCTCGACGCTGCGCGCCGGGCACAGCCGGACCATCGGGCTGTCGCTCATGGACATCGGCAACCCGTTCTTCACCGACGTCGCCGCGGGCGCCGAGGACGTCGCCAGCGAGCTCGGCTACGCGGTGATCCTCGGCAACTCGGGAGGTTCCCGCACCAAGGAGGAGCACAACCTGCGCGTGTTCGCCGAACATCGGGTACGCGGCGTGCTGATCACGCCGTCGGACGACGATCCCCGGCGGCTCGACGGGTTGCGCGAGCACGGCATCAGCGTGGTGCTGGTCGACCATCCGGCGTACCGGCCCGACCTGTGCTCGGTGAGCGTCGACGACGTGGCGGGCGGCCGGCTGGCCACCCGCCACCTGCTGGAGCGCGGCGCGCGGAGCATCCACCACATCACCGGCCCGCTGGCCATCCGGCAGTGCGCGGACCGCAGACGGGGCGCGGAGCTGGCTCTCGCCGCCGCGGGTCTCGCCCCGGCGACCGCGCTGGAGACGGTGGAGATGCCCGCGATGACCGCGCGGGCGGGCCAGGAGGCGGCGGAGCGGCTGGTCCGCTCCGGGCGGCTGCCCGAGGCGATCTTCTGCGCCAACGACATGCTCGCCCTCGGTGTGCTGCGCGGCCTGCACCAGGCCGGGGTCGGCGTGCCCGGCGACGTGGCCCTGATCGGCTACGACGACATCGACTTCGCGGTGGCCTCGGCGGTGTCGCTGAGCTCGATCCGTCAGCCCACCTACGAACTCGGGCGGATCGCCACCGAACTGCTGCTGGACGAGTGCGGCAACCCCGGCGAGCACGCCCACCGGCAGATCATGTTCCAGCCCGAACTGGTCGCCCGCGAGTCCACCGGCTGAGCGGCGGACGGAACGGCGGCGGCCACCTGACCACGAGTGGTGAGTGACAGATGAGCGTTTACGCGGCGGTCGACCTGGGAGCCTCCAGCGGCCGGGTGATGACGGCGCGGATCGAGGGCGAGCGGATCAGCCTGACCGAGGCGCACCGCTTCGCCAACCGTCCGGTCCGGGTCGACGGCACCCTGCACTGGGACATCCTCGCCCTCTATCAAGGGGTGCTCGACGGGCTTCGCGAGGCCGGGCCGGTCGACTCGATCGGCGTCGACTCCTGGGCCGTCGACTACGGGCTGCTCGACGGCACGGGCCGGCTCATCGGCAACCCGGTGCACTACCGCGACCGGCGGACCAACGGGATCATGGAGCGAGTCGTCGCCGATCTGGGAGCCGACACGCTCTACCAGGTCGGCGGCTTGCAGTTCCTGCCGTTCAACACCGTCTACCAGCTGCTCGCCGAGCCGGGCCTCGACCGCGCGGAGACGCTGCTGATGATCCCGGACCTGCTGACCCGCTGGCTGACCGGTTCCGTCGGCGCGGAGGTCACCAACGCCTCCACCACCGGCCTGTACGACGTGCGGACCGGCGACTGGGCCCGAGGGCTGGCGGAGCGACTGGGCCTGCCGGCCGGGCTCCTGCCGGAGCTGCGGCACCCCGGAGCGCCCGCCGGGACGCTCCTGGCCGAGGTGGCCGCGGAGACCGGGCTGCCGGGTTCCACCCCGGTCACCGCGGTCGCCTCACACGACACCGCCTCTGCGGTGGCGGCGGTGCCCGCGAGCACCGAGCGGTTCGCCTACATCTCCTCCGGTACCTGGTCGCTGGTCGGGCTCGAACTCCCCAGGCCCGTCCTGACCGAGGAGAGCCGGCTGGCCAACTTCACCAACGAGGGCGGCCTCGACGGCACCGTCCGGTACCTGCGCAACGTGATGGGCCTGTGGATCCTGCAGGAGTGCATGCGCACCTGGGGCGAGACCGATGTGGCCGGCCTGCTCGACGCCGCCGCGCAGGCCGTCCCGTTCCAGGCGGTGGTCGACCCCGACGACCCGGTCTTCATGCCCCCCGGCGACATGCCGGCCCGAATCGCGACCTACTGCGAGCGGACCGGCCAGCGGCCCCCGCAGGGACGGGCGCAAACCGTACGGTGCGTGCTGGAGAGCCTGGCCCTGGCCTACCGGCGCACGCTCCGCGACGCTGTACGCCTCAGCGGCCAGGAGGTGGAGGTCGTGCACGTGGTCGGCGGCGGTGCCCGCAACGCGCTGCTCTGCCGGATGACCGCCGACGCGACCGGCCTGCCCGTGGTCGCCGGGCCGGTGGAGGCCGCCGCCCTCGGCAACGCCCTGGTCCAGGCCCGCGCCCAAGGGGTGGTCTCCGATATCCGCGCCCTGGTGCGGCAGAGCGAGCGGTTGGTCACCTACCTTCCCGAAGGGGGCGAGGAGCCATGGGCCCGTGCGGAGGCCCGGCTGGCCGGCCGCTGAGCCTCCCCCGCGGCGCCGCGCCGGCGGTCCCAGCGGCCGGTCACCAGAAGTCTTGAATCTCCTCCTCGCGCGGCGAGGGCGGCGGAGTCCGATTCCCACCGTGAGCTGCGAGTGACCGGAGGCCGCCGGCCATGGCTGACACGCCGGTGACGGGAGAAGCGGAATAACCACCGGCGGACGTCCGTTAGAGTGATCGTGCCGATGTGGTTTGTGTCCCCCGGGCCGCAAATTACCGCCTTCACGGAATACCGTTCGGCTGGAGCCGTGTTGTGCCTCTCGCCGAGGAGGCGACCGCCACATCGGCACCAAAACATCGCGTCCCGTGGGCCCCCCAGGCTCGCGGGACGCTTCTTTTTCATCGGGCCCGGCCGGAGGATTTCGTCGGGCTCGCCCCGGAAAAGAGCCACGCTGTTGGAGGAGGGCCACAAACCCGGCGGCTCCGCTTGTGCGGGTGCGTACAACCGTCGGCCGTCGGGCCACCACCTAGTGTGGTGAACCCGTCTCATGAGGAGAGTCCGTGCTCTATCGCCTGACCAAGACCGTCAGCGCTCCGATCCTGCATCTGCTCTGGCCGACCACGGTCACCGGGCATGAGCACGTTCCCATCACGGGTCCGGCCATCATGGCCTCCAACCATCTGTCGATCCTCGACTCGACCTTCCTGCCGCTGGTGCTCAAGCGCCAGGTACGCTTCGTCGCCAAGGCCGAGTACTTCACCGGTAACCCCGTCACCGCGATGTGGATGCGCGCCACCGGCCAGATCAGCATCGACCGGCAGAGCCCCACCTCGGCCCAGGACATGCTCGACGCGGCGGCGAAGGTGCTCGGCGACGGCGAGCTGTTCGGCATCTACCCCGAGGGCACCCGCTCTCCCGACGGCCGCCTCTACCGGGGCAAGGTCGGCGTCTCCTGGCTGGCCCTGGCCACCGGCGCGCCGGTGGTCCCGGTGGCGATGGGGGGCACCGACAAGGTGCTGCCGATCGGTGCCGCGAGGCCCAGGCCGGGCCGGGTGAGCGTCCGCATCGGCAAGCCGATGACCTTCACCGGTTCCGAGACGAGCGCGCGCGACCGGCGCAGGGTGACCGACGAGATCATGGCCGCGATCCAGGAGCTGTCCGGGCAGGAGTACGTGACGAGCTACGCGCCCAGCCGTACACAGGGCAAATGATCATTTATCGGAATATTTCGCGCAGGTCACGCTAGGCTGCGGCGCTGGGGCACCGAGAGCTGGGGGGATCACGTGGCACGAGGTAGAACTATCGCGATCACATCGGCGGCCGTCGTGCTGGTGGCGGGGGCCGCCGGCGGCGGCGCCTGGTGGTACCTGCACACCAGGGGCACGCCCGAGGAGACCGCACAGCGATTCGTCGGCGCCTGGCAGAGCGGCGACCTGGCGGGCATGCGCGCCGAGCTGGGAGCGCCGGACCCGGCGTTCGCCACGACGTACGACAACATGCGCAAGGCCCTGGCCGTGGAGAACACCGTCGTACGGCTCGACGGGGTGCGCGAGACCGGGGACGGCACCGGCCAGGCCTCCTACACCGCGACGCTGAAGCTGAAGGACGTCGGTGAGTGGAGTTACTCCGGCAGCGTCGACCTGGCGGTCGTCGACCGGCACTGGCGGGTCAGGTGGTCGCCCAGTGCCGTCCACCCCGACCTGACCGCGACCACCGCCTTCGCGCTGAGAACGAAGTGGCCGGAGCGTGCCGCGATCACCTCCGCCGACGGTGCCCGCATCGACGGCGCCGACGTGGGCGGCTCGGTGCAGCAGCTCGTCGGCTACCTGGAGAAGGCCACGGCGAAGAGCGTCGCGAAACTGGGGGTCCCCTACAAGGTCGGCGACGCGGTCGGCGCGAGCGGGTTGCAGAGCACCTTCCAGAAGCGCCTGGCCGGCACCCCCGACACCGAGGTCGAACTCGTCGGCGCGGACAAGAAGACCGTCAAGACGCTCGGCAAGATCGAGGGCGAGGCCGGCGAGAACCTGGAGACCAGCTTGGACATGCGGGTCCAGCGAGCCGCGGTCGAGGCGGTCCGCGACCTGAAGAAGACCACCGCACTGGTCGCGATCAAACCCTCGACAGGCGAGATCCTCTCGGTGGTGAACAACAAGGGCGGCTTCAACCGGGCACTGGACGGCAACTATCCCCCCGGCTCGACCTTCAAGGCGATCACCGCCGTGGGGCTGCTGGCCGAGGGGATGAACCCGGGCGATCGGGTCACCTGCCCCAAGGACGTCAAGGTAGGCGGCCTGCCGATCCGTAACTCCCACCACGCCGCCTACGGTTCGGTGTCGCTGTCCGACTCCTTCGCCCACTCCTGCAACACCACCTTCGCCCCCCTGGCCAAGGAGCGGCTGGGCGCCGACAAGCTGCTGAGCACCGCGGAGCTGTTCGGTTTCAACAAGCAGCTCAGCATCGGCGTCCCGGCCACCAAGGGCAGCTTCCCCAGGGCCCAGAGCGACGCGGAGCTGGCCGCGGAGTCCTTCGGGCAGGGCCGGATCACCGCCAGCCCGCTGATGATGGCCTCGGTGGCCGCCGCGCTGGCCGACGGCACCTGGCGCCCGCCGACCCTGGTCCCCTCGATCAAGCAGAAGGCGGAGCCTCAGGTGCTCCCCGAGGCCGTCATGTCCGGCATGCACCAGATGATGTCCGCGGTGGTCACCAAGGGAACGGCCAAGGACGCGGGCCTGCCCCAGGGCACCCGGGGCAAGACCGGGACCGCCGAGTACGGCGCGCAGGGCGACCTGAAGACCCATGCCTGGTTCATCGGCTTCCGCGGCGACCTGGCCTTCGCGGTGATCGTCGAGGAGGGCTCCGGCGGCGGGGCGGTCGCCGCCCCGGTGGCCGCCGACTTCCTGCGCGCCCTCGGCTGACGGACGGCCGCGATCGCGGCGACGGTCACGGAGGCCCACAGAGGGGGCCGCCGGCGACGGCTGTTGTCACAGCGGGAACGCGGCGGCCGCCTCGTGGCGCAGAACCATGATGAGAAGCGTGGCGATCAGCGTCGCGATCAGCAGCCAGCTGAACATGATGATGACCGTCGAACGGCGCAGGCGCCTGGCAGAACGCCCCCGGCCCTTCTTGGCGCCGCGTTTGCGGCCACCGCCACCCTCCTTGCGCTGGACACGCTCGTTGAACGACTCCAGCCGCGCGGCTAGCCGCGGATCCTCATCGACGAGATGGCGCTCGATCTGCAGCAGCATGCGCTCCTCGTCTTGTGACCAGGCCATGCATCACCTCCCCGGAACGCAAGCCATGTGCCGACGTTCTGCCCAATCGTGAAGATCATTATCCGTTCTGAGGGCTGCGATTTACCTCTTCTTTTCGCAGGCGCAATCCAAGCACGCGATCATGCCCTCCCCCGGGGCCGGAAGGGCCGCGGCTCAGGTGTCGGGCGATTCCCAGCCTTCTCCGCGATCTCGACATTCCCGCGGCCCGGATCACCGCCATCGGCCGCCCCGGGAACAACTCCTCCCGCACGACGTCAGCAGAGCGTCAGGTCGGCCTGGCGGAATGCCGGTGGCACGCTCATACCGGACAACCTCGAAGGCGACCTCACACTCCTGGCCGCCGCCGTCCGCTACGACGAGCCCGGCGCGTACGACACCGGCGCGGCGGTTACGAGGACGAGCGCCCTCGCCGGAGCCCCCGGCGGCGAGGACCGCACATGATTCGACGCGTCGACCGACACCCCCCTCGACCACGCACCGCATCCGTAACCGCACAGATTGTGGGTGGTTGATGCCCGTAAAGGGTATTAAACCCCTCTGAGTGCCTAATCAAGGGCGTCGTCCATCAAGCACAACGGGGGAAACGATGACGGACACCAAGAACACCAAGGACAGTAAGAACAAGGCGGCGAAGAGCTCGGGTAAGAGCAAGAAGGCCGCCATAAAAGCGACACGCTCCGCCAAACAGGCGAAGAAAGAGGCCGGACAGCCCGAGACCAGGTTGCCCGAGACGGGGCCCGCCCACCCGGGTGGACGAGCCTCCTAGCCACCGAGGACGTGAAATCATGATCGGGCGACCGGCATGAAACCCGGTCGCCCGATCATGGAGTGACACGATGCCCGCCTACCTTCGTTTTCCGACGATCTTCGGCAACATGGTGGTCTTCGCCGCCGAGGACGACCTGTGGATGGTCACCGCCGGCGGCGGGCGGGCCTTCCGGCTGACCGCCGGGGTGGCCGAGGCGGGATACCCGCGTTTCTCCCCCGGTGGCGACCGGCTCGCCTTCGTCGGCCGCGAGGAGGGGCCCGAAGAGGTCTACGTGATGCCCGCCGACGGTGGCGCGGCCCGGCGGGTGACCTACCACGGTGCCCGGTCCAGCGTCACCGGCTGGGATCCCGGCGGCGGCATCGTCTACGCCAGCGACCAGGGCCAGCCCTTCGACGGCCGCAACCGGCTGCACCGGGTGGAACCGGATGGGATGCCCGAGCTCCTGCCGTACGGCCCGGCCAACACCATCTCCTACGGCCCGCGGATCGTGCTCGGCCGCAACACCGCCGACCCCGCCCGGTGGAAGCGCTACCGAGGCGGCACCGTGGGCGATCTGTGGATCGAGACCGGCGACGACGGGCGGTTCCGGCGGCTCACCGCGCTCCCCGGCAATCTCGCCTCGCCCTGCTGGGTCGGGGACCGGGTCTACTTCATCTCCGACCACGAGGGCGTGGGCAACGTCTACTCCTGCGACGCGAACGGCGGCGACCTGCGCAGGCACTCCGACCACGCCGACTACTACGCCCGCAACCTGTCGGGCGACGGCCACCGGCTGGTCTACCACGCCGGGGCCGAACTCTATCTGGTGGAGGACGGCGAGTCGCGCCCCATCGAGGTACGGCTGCGCAGCTCGCGTACCCAGCTCAACCGCCGCTTCGCCTCGGCCGAGAACTTCCTGGACAGCGCCACGCTCAGCCCCGACGGCAGTGGCCTGGCCATCACCACCCGGGGCAAGGCGTTCTCCTTCGCCGCCTGGGAGGGTCCGGTACGCCAGCACGGGGAGCTGTACGGGGTGCGCTACCGGCTGCTGAACTGGCTCAACGACGGTGAGCGGCTCGTGGCGGCGGCCAGCGACGAAGGCGACCGCGAGGTGCTGGTGGTGCTCACCGCCGACGGCTCCGCCGACCCCGTCAGGCTCGACCACCTCGAGGTCGGCCGCGCCACCGCGCTGGAGGTCTCCCCCACGGCCGACCTGCTCGCGGTGGCCAACCACCGTAACGAGCTGATCCTGATCGACCTCACACCGGAGAAGTCCCCCAGAACCTCCAGGCGGAAAAAGAGTCCGGCACGGGGCAGGACCGTCGACTCCAGCGTGTTCGGCGCGATCGAGGACCTGGCCTGGTCACCCGACGGCCGCTGGCTCGCGTACGCCTGCCGGGACACCGCGCAGACGACGGCGGTGAAACTGTGCCAGGTCGAAACAGGCGAGACCTTCTTCGCCACCCGGCCGGTGCTGCGGGACACCCATCCCGCCTTTGACCCGGGCGGCGACTACCTCTACTTCATCGGCCGGCGTGTCTTCAATCCCGTCTACGACGAACTCCACTTCGATCTGGGCTTCCCGCTGGGCTCCCGTCCCTACGCGATCGCGCTCCGCACCGACGTCACGTCTCCCTTCGTCCCCAAGCCCCGGCCTCTCACGGACGACGACGGCGACGACGACGACGAGAACGAGGACGAGGAGGTGCCCGAGGTGGTCATCGATCTCGACGGCATCGAGAACCGGATCGTCGGCTTTCCCGTCCCCGAGGGCCGCTACGAGGGCATCGCCGGCATCAAGGGCAAGGCCGTCTACCTGACCTTCCCCGTCGAGGGCAGCCTCGGTGACGACTACGCCGAATCCTCCGAAGGCACCCTGCACGTCTACGACTTCGCCAAGCAGAAGCAGGAGACCATGGTCGGGGACGTGTCGGAGTTCCGGCTCGGCCGTGACCAGAGCACGTTGCTCTACCAGGCGGGCAGGCGGCTGCGGGTGGTCAAGGCGGGCGAGGAGCCTGAGAGCGACGAGACACCGGGCCGGACGAGCGGATGGGTGGACCTGTCCCGGGTCAAGGTGTCCATCCGCCCCGAGGCCGAGTGGCGGCAGATGTTCAGGGAGGCCTGGCGGCTGCAGCGGGAGAACTTCTGGACCGAGGACATGGCCGGGCTCGACTGGGACGGCGTCTACCTGCGCTACCTGCCGCTGGTCGACCGGGTCACCACCCGAGGGGAGTTCTCCGACCTGCTGTGGGAGCTCCTCGGCGAGCTGGGCACCTCGCACGCCTACGAGAGCGGCGGCGCCTACCGGCCCCGGCCGCACTACCGGCAGGGCAAGCTGGGCGTCGACTGGGCCTTCGAGGACGGCGTCCACCGGATCGCGAAGATCGTCGGTGGTGACCGGTGGGACCCCGAGGCGACCTCGCCGCTCAACCGTCTCGGAGTGGACGTACAGCCGGGTGACGTGGTGCTGGCCGTCAACGGCCAGCCCGTCGGCGCCGAGGTCAGCCCCGACGAGCTGCTGGTCAACCAGGCCGATCAGGAGGTCCAGCTCACCATCCAGCGCGGGGACGAAAGGCGGACCGTCACCGTCAAGGCCGTCGACGACGAGCAGCCGGGCCGCTACCGCGACTGGGTGGAGGCCAACCGAGCCCGCTGCCACGAGCTCAGCGACGGCCGGATCGGCTACCTGCACATCCCCGACATGGGCCCGGAGGGCTACGCCGAGTTCCACCGCGGCTTCCTGACCGAGTACGACCGAGAGGCGCTCGTGGTGGACGTCCGCTTCAACCGCGGCGGCCACGTGTCGGCGCTGCTGCTGGAGAAGCTGGCCCGGCGCCGCCGGGGTTACAACTTCCCCCGCTGGGGCGTGCCCGAGCCCTACCCCGAGGAGTCACCGCGCGGCCCGATGGTGGCGATCGCCAACGAGTGGGCGGGCTCCGACGGCGACATCTTCAGTCACACCTTCAAGCTGCTCGGCCTGGGCCCGCTGATCGGCAAGCGCACCTGGGGCGGGGTGATCGGCATCTGGCCCCGGCATCACCTGGCCGACGGGACGGTCACCACCCAGCCGGAGTTCTCCTTCGCCTTCGACGACGTGGGCTGGCGGGTGGAGAACTACGGCACCGATCCCGACATCGAGGTCGACATCACTCCGCAGGACTACGCGGCTGGTGTGGACACCCAGCTGGACCGGGCGATCGAGGTCGCCCTGGAGCGCCTGGTCCTGCAGCCGCCGCACACCCCCAACCCGGCGGCCCGCCCCCGGCTCGTGGTGCCGCGCCTGCCACCCCGCCGGCGTTCCCGCTGACCGCGAGCCGGCCCGGGCTCGGGCACTGCCAGGCCGCCCAACAAATCGATCGTTCTCCTGGAGGCCGTCTGCCGTCCTGCTGAAGACGGTCGATCGATCAAGGAGACGAAAAGGGACGACCAGGTCATCGTGCTCGACCGGGGCCGCGCACCGGCCACGTCACCGGCCGCAGCCCGCTCGGCGAGCCGCTGGAGAGCTGTCCGGAGATGCGGCGGCTGTGCAGCGAGGAACCCGCCGCCGAAGCCGTGGCGGATCCCGCGTCACGGGCACGCGGGATCCGCCATGGCGAGCCGGGTGGAGGAATCAGGCGAGGTTCAGCTGCCAGGAGACGCCGAAGCGGTCGTTGGTCCAGCCGAAGCGCTTGCTGAAGCCGTAGGAGCCGAGCGGCATCAGCGGCTCGCCGTTCTCCGACAGCGCCGCGTACAGGCGCTCGATCTCCGCCTCCGACTCGCACTGCACGTACAGCGAGACCGACGGGGTGAAGGTGAACGCGTGCGACACGTAGCTGTCGATGGCCATGTACTCCTGTCCCGCCAGCGTGAACGTGGCGTGCTGCACACTGCCCTCCGCGCCGGGCCCCTCGGGGCCGTAGCGGGCAATGGCCAGGATCTCCGCGTCGTCGAACAGCGACATGTAGAACGTCACCGCTTCTTCTGCCGCGCCCTCGAACATCAAGAAAGTAGTGATTTTTTGTGACATCGGGTGGACTCCTAGCGAGGTGCGTTAAAGGTGATGATGTTCCTGGCGATGGGAACGGCCTGCTCGTCAGCGGCCCCGGCTCCGGACCGGATCGCCAGGAACGTCGGCGTGCGCACGCGAAGACTATTTCAGTTTCCCCTTATATAAGTCAAACTCGATATAGCGGCGGGATCGCCGCCCAGAGGTGAGCAGCTGACGAGACGTCGGCGAGGAGACCGGATCCGCCTCCCAGCTGGGCGCCTCCGGGCCGGCGAGCACTCCGGGCGAGGTTCATCTGTTTCCCGCCCCGCACCCTGGAGCACCCCGGGCCGCTGGAGTCTGCGGTAGCGCTACGGCCACCGGCCCCGACCGTTCACGGCCTCTTTGGGGTGCTTCGCATCGGCGCCGGCCACTCCGCTCTCCGAGGGGGCTACCTCTGCGGCCAACCACGCTCGGAACGTTCACGGTCATGCTTCAGAGCCAGGCGTACGGCGAAGTAGATGACCAGGAACTGTATGAGAGCGCCAAGCAGCATAAAGAGCACGCTCACGCCCGTGGCGCCGAAATTCATGATCTCTCCCTCATCGCCGTGTGATCAGCCTGCCCGCCCTGGCCCACGCTGTCCATCGTCGATCCCACGACAGGCGCTGCCTTCAAGCCGGTGATGCGGCGCCGAAGCCAGTGCCACCCTCATGATCGCCTGATGCAGGCTGATCTCCGTACGGGGTCGAGGGCAATCGACGGTCTGCGGCTTCGTTCCTAATGACGGTGTGGGCGCGTTCCCCGACACGGTCGCGGGGTTGGATGCCTTCTTCGTTCCAGGATCTTCGAGATCTCTTGGCTGAGGCTGGTGCCGGCGCTCCGAACGGCCGGACGGGAACGCGCCCACACAGGTTGAGCCCCTTTCACACGTTGGTGAGCGACCAGCTCTGGACGGGACCGGGGCAGCACCCAAAGCACCGGCCAGGGCGCCACGAAAGCCAATAAGCGCCGTCCACTTATAATCCGATGATCACAGGTGAATCCTGCAAGGCCAAGGACCACTTTGGTCGGCCAACAGAAAAAGGGGAGCGCCGGTGAGCTGCGCAACACCGACGGATTACGCCTGGTTCATCGAGGAGTACGAGAAGGACAGCGACCTGATCGGAGTGATGTTCGTGCGGGGCCTGTCCCCTGAGGAGGCACTACACCGGATAGGCGCCACCCCCGGTGACATCTCCCGAGAATGGGGCATCGCCGCCTACGCGGCAGACGGAGGAGCGGTCCTGATCGACTACCACTGCCAGGATCTCCCGGAGGCGCTCTCCCATGAGACGCAGACGGCGAGGCTCATCACCGGCATCACCATGGACGAGCACTTCGTCTACTCGGTCGACGAAGTGGTGACCACACGGTTCGAGCCGTTCTTTCCCAGCGAGCGGAACGGCAGCGATCCGGACCGTCTGCTGGCCCATATGCGGGATCTGGGCATGCCGTTGGACGGGGAGGAGTTCACCGACACACGGGTCTCCACCGCTCTCGCCATCGCCCTGGCCGCACGGGCCACCGGGGTCACCTTCACACCGACTCACTACGCGGCGGCGCCCATCGTCGGATCCATTGACTGCCCGGACTGATCGAGGATGAGCTACCCGTTGCATTTCCCGTTGCAGCCCCAGGACGTTCCAAGCGGTTCAGGATGGACCGCCCACACCCACTGACCTGCATTGAACTGTCCGGAACAGCGCAAGATCGATCTTTTAATCCGTAGGTTCCGGGTTCGAGTCCCAGGCGTCCTGTCACTCCTGGCCAGGAATTAAGGACCTGTGCTGAATCTTTGCTCCTGTCGGTCTTTCCCGGCACATGCGGCAGGTTAGGGAGGTGCGCGCTGAGATCCTCCAAGGTGGCGGCCAAGAGGCCTGGCCGTATAGCCACGAGTACGGCCAAAGGGACGAACGACGGCGAAACTCAGCGAGCGTCCACGGACATCGCGCCCAGCTGACCGCCGTCGATCTCGGCCTGCCCGACCCGGTTGCGCAGTGACTCCGACCCGATGCCCAACTGCCGGGTAACGCGAGTGATGACGCCGAACGACTCCCCGGCCTGCTCAGCGGCCTCCTGCACCATCCGAACCGCCCGCTCTTCCAACTCCGGCGGATACCGACGCTGGGCGGGGTGCGACGAACCAGATCGACTCCACGAAAGCCGGGGAACATCAAAGCCTCCAGCAATCCCGGCGCGGTTCAACCCCGACGTACATGCGAACATCGACGACCTTCATCCCATTGACGACGGACCACCGCTCATCGCTGGCGATCTTGTTTCACAGCGAGCACCGTGTACCACGTCAAGGGCACGAAGGCGAGTGCGTTAAAGGCGACCACCAGCGATGAAGCCCAACCCATGGCCCGAGGCAGGTTGATCATGACGATGAAGGCAGCTATCAGCAGGAACGACCAAGCAGACGGCCGCGCCGAGCGTTGATCGCGCCGACGATACCAGCTCGGCAACCGATCGGTCCTCAACATGTACAGGCCATGCGCACCGAGTGCGCAACCGAGCAGAAGGGCGACCCATGGGAGCACGTTCACCAACATATGCAAGGTCATCGGTCGTCTCCGTAGCTCGGGAGAGGGAGAGAGTAGACCGCCCACTCATCAAGAAGATGTCCGATCTCACTTGGTGCTTGACACGGCTTAGACGATCTTCTCTTCCCAGTATGCGCTTTGGCCTTGATCCGGGACATTTCCTGCGTGGCGGTCCGGACCACGACCTTGAGGGTCTCGTACTCGTCGTGAACGGTGACGTGTAGGGACGCTCCGCCGGCCGGGCGCCCGGATGGCGAATGATCTTAGTTGTCCTGCAGAGCCTGATGGAGTCGTGTCACAGCTGCCTGGGCGGCGGACTTGGTGAGCGAGGGGTCGAACTCACCGACATTGCCGTCATGCTCCAACGCGATCATGGTGTTCCCCACCCGAATGATCACAACGTCGATCGCGACCATCATGCTCGCCGCCAGCTCGGCGTCCCGCTCCAGATTGCTGTCGGGGAACCCGCTGCGGAACTTGATTCCATACACGCCGTCACCGAGCCGACCGATCGACAGCTTGCGGATGATGTCTTTAGAGCCGTCCGTCTTGACCGTGATCTTGCGGCAATGGCGGACCATGGCCTTGGCCGCGCGTTCCAAGGCGGAGATCTCGCTGGCGGTGCCGCTCACGATGTATTCGCTGATCCCCTCCCAGCGGTCCTTGTGCTTCAACCCTGTCGCGGCCTCGGCCCGATAAACCGCAGCGATGCTCTTGACGGCTGTGCCACATTCCTTGACGCGGGCGAAGGTGGGGCTCAGCAGACCACTGGTGCGGTATCCGCGACGGGTGAACTCGCTCCCGAGATCCTCCGGCGAGAGGAGGGCCGCCTTGAGCGGATCGGGAGACCTCGGAGCAGACGACTGCCCAGCCAGGGCAGGACTCGGCACCAGCAGCGATCCAGCTAAGACGGTCGTCAGAAGAAACGAATACTTAGTGATCACCCCAGCCACTCTAGGGGCACCCTTCTCAACGATGGGAGGGGCACCTGTAGCGATCCAACAACGATCTACGTCCGTGATTTGGACCGCCAGCATGGAGGCGCATAGTGCTGTCCCTTCCGGCCGACATTCCTGGTGCTCACTCGCCCGGAGCGCTGTTCAAACTGACCGATAGACACTGCTACTCGTCATCGACACAATCATGGCGGCTGATGGCGGCCCCCTTATCTGCGGGCTTTGACTCGGTGTGAGCGGTCGGCCAGCGCGCCCAGCCGCCTTCTCGATACCGGCGCACCCAGGTGTGCACCGACTGACGTGAGACCCCGTACCGGCCTGCCACGTCGGTGACCCGCGCTCCAGTCAGGACTTCCCTGACCGCGTGATACCGCTGTTCCACGATGCTCAGCTCTACCAATGCCATCTGAGCTCCCCCGAGGCGCCGACAACGCCACGATCAGGCACAGAAGAGGATCAAGGTGTCAAGCAGCAAGCGAGACAGGAAACACTGTCGTGACTCGCTTGCTACTTGACGCAATGGCATCGGATGATGCTTGACACGGCCTAGGACGATCTTCTCCGCTTGGTGGCCCTCCACTCGGGGTGGCGCGAGGAGCCCGGAGTGGTCCCGCGAGACGGCCGCAACGGCAGGCGGTTCTCATCAATGACGGCCACCTGCGGCCGGGCCGTCCCATGACTTACAAGTCGTTCTCCAGTGCCGGTCTCTAGCGTCGTCGTCGACCCTCGTGCCCGAAGCGGCTGAGGAGGGGGCGGAGACCGGTACGGCGCAGGGGCGAGCCAGGCGCGTGAGCGACAAGGAGAAGAGAGATCATGATGGAGTCCGAGGCAGGCCAAGCGATCGCCGTCACACGGATCATCGAGTGCTTGGCGTACGGATCGACCCGCCTCGACCTGTCCGGTCTCTGGCTGAGCACGGTGCCCGAGTCACTCGCCCAGCTCACCGCCCTCAGATGGCTCGACCTGCGCGGCAACCAACTGACCGCTCTGCCCGAGTCGCTGGGAAACCTCACCAACCTCAGATCTCTCAACCTGGGCGACAACCAACTGACCGCTCTGCCCGAGTCGCTGGGAAACCTCACCAACCTCAGATCTCTCAACCTGGGCGACAACCAACTGGCCACTCTGCCGGAGTGGCTGGGGAACCTCACCGCCCTCACCATCCTCGCCCTGGACCGAAACCAACTGACCGCTCTGCCCAAGTCGCTAGGGAACCTCACCGCCCTCACCTGGCTCAACCTGGAGGACAACCAACTGACCGCTCTGCCGGAGCGGCTGGGGAACCTCACCGCCCTCACCATCCTCAACCTGGACCGAAACCAACTGACCGCTCTGCCCAAGTCGCTAGGGAACCTCACCGCCCTCACCTGGCTCAACCTGGAGGACAACCAACTGACCGCTCTGCCGGAGCGGCTGGGGAACCTCACCGCCCTTGAACGGCTCAACCTGGGCGGCAACCAGTTGACCGCTCTGCCGGATTCTTTGGGGAACCTCACCGATGCCGCCCGGTTCGGCCCCGATGGTCGCTAACCGATTGCGGTCCCGCACTTTCTGCGCGCCTTTAGCCAGAACATCGCCGCGTGAGATAGCGCTGTTCCACGACACTCAACTCCACCAATGCCATCCCGGCCTCCCCGAAGCGCAGGCAACGCCACGAGCAGGCACAGACGACGATCAAGGTGTCAAGCATCAAGCGAGGCCAGAGTGTCAACCATCAAGCGAGACAGGACAACACGCTGCCGCGGAGCATTGCCGAATTAATCTTGTATGGATCAAGGCGGCGGCGCGGCGCGCCGCCGCACGGCCCTCCCACCGCCCGCCGTCCGGGCGTGCGGGGGGGGGGGCGGGGCCGGA
>NZ_JBEOZN010000136.1:0-25912 GCF_040298085.1 Streptosporangium sp. NPDC001681
ACCCGCGCATCCGTTTGTCCGCGGGGGGTGGGGTCGTGGCCGGTGCGGCTCGCGCGGGCCCCACCGGCGGTCAGCGACGGCCGGGTGTGCCCGGCCGGGCCGTCAGCCGCATGGGACGTTGTAGGGGCGGCTCTGCGAGACGACGGTGCCGTCGGAGCCGGCGATCTCCAGGCGCCACACGCCCGACTCGCCCCCGGGAGCGGTCCACGTTTTACTGACGCTCTGACGGCCGGGGCCGCTGGCGGTGATCGCGGCGCTGGCGGTGAACTCCACACCCGGCCAGCACAAGCCGCTGTACGACGGCGGCTCCACCCCGGCCGGCGCCACCGAGATCTCCGGGCCGTCCGCCAGAGCGTCGGCCTGAGCCGGGACCGCCCCGGCCAGCAACAGCGCGGCCGTCGACAACAGGACACTCCATAACCGCATATCTCGTCCTTTCGGGAAGCAACGAGATCACCCTGCGGGCGAGGACTTGCAGCGTGATGAGAAGCCGGTTGGATCGAAGGTGGCAGCAAGGAGACAGCCGGTTGGTGGCCTTGCGTCATCCGCCTCGCTGGTGCGATGACAGAGACGTACGGGAAAGGCCCCGGCAGCACTTTCCCGTACGCCGGGGAACGAGGGTCAGCAGTCGAACTCCCCCTTCTTCGCCCCATCTACGAACGCGTCCCACACACTCGCGCTCACCACGAACGGCGCCCGCTCGGGGGCCTCCGTGTCACGAAGCCCCACCCGACCACCCGACAGCGGAGCCACCTCAAGACAGTCGGACGACGCGCGGGCCGCGTCGGCGAGCCACGGGCGACCGATTCACCGAGGTCGCCGCACGCCTTGAGAGCCCCGGGAAAGGGTTGGCAGGGCTCTTTCTCCCCCGCCCGTCGGCACGGGTCGAACCGGCCTCTTGACAGACGGGTGCGGTCGGTCGTTTGTAAGTGTCGTGCAATCGATCTGCCGTACCCATGGGAGCCTCCGGACCGGCCGCGCGACACCTCGGTCAGGTCGCCACCGCGCCGCGCGCCCGATGACGGACGACGATTGACGGATGAGAGGTGTTCATGGTGGACGACACGACGTTACGGGTCCGGTTGCGGTGCACCGGCGGAATCGCCGGAGAAGAGATCAACGGCCTGCTGGACGCGTCCCACCTGCCGGCCGACCGGGCGCGTGAGCTGGAGGCGCTGGTCGGGGCGCTGCCCGCCGAGGACGTTCGCGGGCTGTTCCCGCCGCCGGTGCCCGACTCGACGTTCTACGAGCTGCACGTCGAGAGGTACGGCGAGCGGCGGGCCTACTGGTATCACAGCGGCAGCCTGCCGCCCGAGGTGCTGCCGCTTGTCCGGCTCCTGCTCCATGCCGCGGACGGGAACCCCTCGACATGACGG
Organism: Streptosporangium sp. NPDC001681; assembly: GCF_040298085.1. Lineage (NCBI taxonomy): Bacteria > Bacillati > Actinomycetota > Actinomycetes > Streptosporangiales > Streptosporangiaceae > Streptosporangium > Streptosporangium sp. NPDC001681. The sequence goes on from NZ_JBEOZN010000136.1 coordinate 1,377, forward strand.
CGGCGAGCGCTCCGGCACCCGGCATGCTCTCCGCCGCTCAGGCCATCCGGATCGGCGGGCTGACCTGTGTCGTGGCCGCCACCGCCTCCTTCGAACGCGTCCGGGGCTCCCTGCCCTCCTGGACCGACCTCCGTTTCGCCAAGGCGCACAGGCTCACCGACCGCCTGGTGGAGGAGGACGCGCCCGTCGTCAGGGGGGCGAGGCGGGAGATCGACGAACTGCTCGGCCCGTGCGGTCCCGACATCCGGTGGGCGATCGCCGCCGCCGCTGCCGCCCGGGTCGGCAGGGGCTCCGTTGAGGAGGTCGTGCTCGGCCTCGGCCTGGCCGCCGCCGATCTCTATGTGGCCGGGCGCACCGCCGACCACCTGGCGATGATCCTGGACCTCGGCGCGGGCCACGAGCGGGCCTCCGCGATCCGCGGGCTGTTCGAGCAGGCCAACAAGGACCTGGCCGTCGCGCGGTCGACGGTGATCGCGGCGGTCAGAGTCCTGCGCAGGATGCCGCGAATCCGCCGGTACTTTCCGGCCGAGGTCGAACGGACCGCCAGAGCGCTGTCCAGGCTGGTGAGCGAGCCGCCCCCGGCCTTCGACGATCCGCCCTACGAGGCGGCCGGACGGCGCTCGCGCCCGGGGCAGCGCTGGTGTGAGCGGATCAAACAGGCGATCTGGGACCTTGAGGCGGTCCTCTCCCTCCCGCCGGCCCCGGCCTGGCCCCCGCCGCCGCCCTCGCTCGCGGAGACGTCCGCGCTCGCGGAGATCCTCGCCCACCCGGACGACACCGCCGCCCGCCTGCGATGGGCGGAGCTCGCCGAGCGGCGCGGCGAGCTCCGGGCGGCCCTGGTCCGCGCGCAGGTCGAGCTGCGCGAGACGGTGCGGCGCCGACCCGAGTCCGAACGGTTCGAGTCGCGCCGGAGCCGGTCGCTGGTCGAGTGGCATCCCGAGTGGGCGGCGCCGGTGAGGCGGCTGGGCGCGCGGGAGGTCGCGTTCCGCCGGGGTTTCGTCGAGTGGGTGTCGATCGACGCCCGGACCTTCCTGCGACGGGCGCCGGAGATCTTCGCGGTGGCGCCGATCCTGTACGTCAAGCTCACCGACGCCGCGCCGCTGCTGCCGGACCTGCTCGCCTCGAACCTGCTGTCGCGGCTGCTCGCGCTGGACCTGTCGGGCCAGGGGCTCGACGACGGTCACGTCGAGGCGCTCACCAGGGCCTCGGGGCTCGCCGGTCTGCGGTCGCTGGACCTGAGCGCGAACCGGATCGGCGCCGCCGGTGCGGCCCTCCTGCACACCGCCACCTCGCTCCCGTCGCTCGTTCACTGCCCGCTCGACGGCAATCCCTGCGGTCCGATGTACGAGCTCGGCTACACCCACCAGGAGTACCCGACCGAGGAGTGGGTGGCGACCCCGCTCAAGGTGAGTCTGGCGGCGGACTTCGGCGAGCGACCATGGACGACGCCGTACCGAACCCCTCCGGACTTCGACGCGCTGACCGCGCTCATCGACCCGATGACCGGCAGGCCGCCGAACCCGCGGGGCTGAGGACCCCGGCGGGAACCGGAAACCCAGAACAGCGCAGAGGAGCGATGCCGTGGAACAGTGGGCGAGATACGCGTTGCTCGGCACGATGCTGGCCGCGCCCATCGTCCTGTACCTGGGCCACCGGTGGTGGAGGCGCAGGCGCCCGAGCTGGACGGACGAGGAGCTCCGCGCCGCCTTCGAGGCCGTCAGGGCCGGTCGGCCGATGACCCGCGACCTGGCCCGCCCGTACGGTGTCCATGTGGCCAAGAACTCACGCCGGGCTACCGGCGTGGTCCTGGCCACCCTCGACGGAGACAGGTGTCAGGTCAGGCTGCCCGACGGGACCATGGTCACGGCGACGCGCTCGCACAGACTGTGGAGGCGCAGGATCAAGGTGACGCCGGGCGACCAGGTGCGGCTCCTGTTCACGCCGGAAACCGGACTCGGCCTCATCAGGGCGGTTCGGTGACTCGGGCGAAAGTGGTGACTTTCCATAGGCGCCTGGGTCAGATTGGTGGCCATACGAGCGAGAGGAAACCGCGTCGAGTTACGCGGTGGTCGCAACAGCGGTGCGGGGCCCAGGAATTCTGGAGTGCCGATTTGGACGTGCTGGTGACTGTCACAGCCGAGAACTCCGCGGACGAACTCCGTAACCGGAAGGACCGAGTACCAGGAGACCTGGCTCTCCGCCTTTCCCACAGATCCGGAGCAGGCCACCGCCACGCTCTGCGCCCGGGTGGGAACCACTCTCTCAAGGGAGGAGTGGACGAGACTTATCCCCGAATCGCCCTACCGCGAGATCTGCCCGAAGGGCGCGGCGGGGATCAGGTAGGCGGTGTCCGCCCGGTCAGTCGCTGTCGATCGAGGCGTGCCCGGCGGTGATGTCGAGGTCGCGCGGGACGAGCCACCAGATGGCGAGCGCGACCGCCAGCATGAGCAGGGCCCCGGCCAGCCCGGTCACCTCCAGTGACACGGTGAACGCCGTTTTCGCCTGGCGGGCCGGCTCCATCCCGGCTGTTCCGGCGTGGCGGGCGGCCTCGATCGCGCCTCCCAGGGAGTCGCGCGCTGCCTCGACGGCGGAGACGGAGGGTGGTAGCGCCGCGCGGTAGACGGCGGCCGCGACGCTGCCCAGCACGGCGACGCCGAGCAGGCCGCCCAGTTCGTAGGAGGTCTCCTCGATCGCGGCGGCGCTGCCTGCCTTCTCCAGCGGCGCACCCGCCATGATGACCGATGAGGCGATCGCCAAAGAGCCCATGCCGGAGCCGACCAGCAACAGTGACACGGCGACCCATGGGTAGGTGACGGGTGCGACGAACAGCACGCCGAACCCCAGCCCGGAGATCGCCAGGCCGCCGGCCAGCACCGGGCGGGTCCCGATCCGGGCGGCCAGCCAGGGCGCCAGCGGAGACAGCAGCAGCGCGCCCAGCGCGGCCGGCAGCATCCGCACGCCGGTCTCCAGGGGGGAGTAGTCCTGGACGAGTTGCATCCACTGCACCATCAGCAACATCACCGCCCCCATCGCGATCGAGGTGCTCAGCGCCGCCAGCGTGCCCGCGCTGAACGGCCGGCTGCGAAACAGGCGGACCTCCAGCAGCGGGTCGGGCCGTCTCAGGCAACGCTGTACGAACCAGGTGAGCGTCACCACCGCCACGGTGAGGGCGATCCACGGCCATGGCGTGGCAGGTCCCTCCTTGGCGAACTGCTTGATCGAGAAGACCAGGGCGACCATCCCGGCGATCGACAGCGCGGTGGCGGCCAGGTCCCAGCGGCCCGGGCGCGGGTTGCGCGACTCCGGAAGCAGGAACAGGCCCGCGAGCACCGCCAGGACCATCACCGGCACGTTGACCAGGAACGCCGAATGCCAGCTGAAGTGCTCCAGCAGCAGCCCGCCCAGGATCGGCCCGAGTGCGCTCCCCAAGGCGGCCATCGCCGCCCAGATGCCCAGCGCGGTCGCCCGCTCCGCCGGGTCGGCGAAAAGGGTGCGGATCATCGACAGCGTGGACGGCATGATCATGGCACCGCCGACGCCGAGCAGTGCCCGTACGGCGATCACCTCGCCCGGCGAGGAAGCCCACAGCACTGCCACCGATGCCAGCCCGAAGAGTGCGAAGCCGGCGAGCAGCGTCTTCTTGCGGCCCCAACGGTCACCCAGGGCGCTCACCGTGACCAGCAGGCCCGCCAGCACCAGTGAGTAGACGTCCACCATCCACAACAGCTCGACCGAGCTGGGCCGCAGTTCGGCGGAGATGGCGGGCAGGGCGACGTTGAGGATGGTCATGTCCATGACCACCAGCAGCAGGCTGGCCGACAGCACAGCCAGGCCGGCCCATCGCCGTGGGTGGGGCGGCGCGGTGGCGACGCCCGGTACGGGCGCGGGGAGGAGAGTCATCGCGTCCCCCCGGCGACGCCGGCGCCGTTGAAGAACGTCTCGTGCACGAGCCACGGCAGGTCCCGGCGCGCGACACTGCCCTGGTGCAGGCTTTCCCGCACGGCCAGCAGCAGACCGTACACCGTGTTGCTGATCCACCGGGCGGGCAGGTCGGCGCGTAGGACTCCGGCTCGTTGTGCCGCCTGATAGAGCGTGATCTCCCGCTCCTCCAGCGCGTCACTGCGTTCGCGCAGCGCGGGCATGGACAGCGTCAGGTCGGCCAGGGCGAAGCTGTACTCCTCGGCGTCGTCGATCAGCCCGGTCAGCATCTCGCGCAAGGCGGTGATGATCACGGCCGGTTCCGCCGAGCGAGCGGCCTCCCGGATGCCTGCGCTCTGCTGGGCGGCTTCCCAGCGATCCAGCGCGTGGTGGCCGAGTGCCAGCAGCAGTTCCTCACGGCCGCTGAAGTGGCGGTGCAGCGTGGCGCGGCTCACCCCGGCCGCCTCGGCGAGCTCTCCCATCGAGGCGCCCGGATCCTGGTTGAGGTGCTGGATCGCTGCAGCAATGATCTGGTCGTAGCCCACAGCCATCAGTCAACTCCGCATCATTTGAAACACATTTGTCTCAAATGAGAGTACAACGTTCGACGGTGTTCCGGTGGACGAGCTCGATCACACCCGCCAGGAGTACCCGGCCGAGGAGTGGGTGGCGACCCCGCTCAGGTCTCAAGCCTCGGATTCCGGCCGAGCGGCTCTGGCGGTCAGAGGATGCCGCGCTTCTGTGGCAGGTCGATGCCGCCGAACACGGTGGCCAGGACGAGCCCGGCGAGGCCGATGACGACAAGGCCGAGCAGCAGCCAGGCGATGGGGTGCCCGAGGTTGAGCGTCCAGCTGGAGGAGCCCAGCCGGGCGTGGACGAGAAGGGCGGGGTCGCGCCGGTTGGCATAGATCGTGCCCGCGAGGAACCAGTGCCGGTCATCGTCGCGCTGCGCCATCCCAGTGTCCTCCTCCTGTTCATCGGGCAGGGCGGGCAGGCGGTGCCCTGCCTGGCCGACCTTCGTCTCCCACACCAGCCATCCGCCGAGCAGGGCGACCAACGGCAGGCACCCGGCCACCAGCCACCCGACCGTATTCCCGACGACCCCCCATTGCCGCAACGCCCAGATGAGCAGGCTCAGATTGAGGCAGGCGGCGGACAGCAGCGACAAGGTGGCCACACCGCGCAGGTAGATGCGGTAGCGGCGAGCCGAGGACTTGGGCCGGGCCGCGTCGAGGTCGGGCCGGGCACGCAACACGATCAGGATCACGACGACGACCAGCAGGGTGAGCCCGGCCTGGGACAACACAGGCTCGAACCATCCGGCCACGGTGCTGGACGACCACCAGCCGATCCCCGCGGTGAGCAGCACGACGGCCAGGGCGGGCAACCCCCACACCCACGGCACGCGGACCGGGTCAGTACGGAAGGTCGTGTCCATGGTGATGCCCTGACGCCGCTCGCCCGCCCATCCCCCGCCGCTCTTGGCGGCGCGGACCTTGAGATAGGCGCGGTAGTACAGCAGCAGATCGGCGACGACCAGTACCCCGAGTGTCACCGCCGGCTGCCCGGTGAGGATCGAGACCACCGCGGCGACGGCGGCCACCACGACGACCAGGCGGGTGTAGGTGCGCCGCTGGGCGACGATCGCCGGGTCGCCTGCCCGCTCGGCGGTCACCCGCACCCCGAACGGCAGCGTCGGCCGCGCCAGCGCGGGCAGCACCAGCATGAGGCATGTGACCAGCGCGACCAGAGCCAGGTCGGCGGCGATGGACAGCATCATGACCGTGTCCCGAAGCCGGCCACGATCGCCTCGCAGCGTCGTATCACGTCGTCGCGGTCCAGGCCGTGAACGGTGGCTTCCGCCAGGAGTACTCGCATTCTCTCTTCCCAGTCGTCGATGAATCCGGTCTCGGGCGGGCCGGTGTCGGCATCGCGGCGGATGACCGCGCCGCTCTTGCGGTTGATCCGGATGATGCCCTGCTGTCGTAGCAGGTCATAGGCCTTGTTCACGGTATGGAAATTGATACCGAAGTCCGCGGCGAGCTGCCGTGTCGAAGGTAGCGGGTCGCCCTCGCGCGCCTGCCGGCGGGCGATCGCCTCCACGACCCGGTCCCTGATCTGCTGGTAGATCGGGACCTCGCTGTCCAGGTCAAGTGTCAGGTGCACATCGACATCCTATCTGATATAGAACTAATAGAACAGATACAACTTGCCAAGGAGGCAGCATGATCCAGGTACGGATTCACGACGGAACGCTGAGCGTGCACTTTCCGCCGTGGACGCGACCGTTCGCCAGGGCCGGCCAGGTGGACGTGCCCCTGGAGGCGATCGCCGACGTACACCACCTCGACCAGCCGCTCGCCGCGGCCAAGGGGCTGCGTTCCGGGCTGGTGGTCAGCGGCTACACCAAGGTCGGCACGTGGACGTCCTTCAGCGGCATCAAGCGGCTGGTAGCCGCCCGCCGAGGCGTTCCGGGCGTGCGGATCGTCCTGAAGCACAGGGTGGCGGACGTCGACGAGCTGATCCTCAGCGCCCAGGACGCCAAGGAGATCCGGCGCCGGCTGACGCAGGTGCAGCAGTGAGCATCGAGGTACGCGGCCTGACCAAGGCGTTCGGCCCGGTATCCGCGGTCACCGACCTCACCTTCCAGGCCGCCCCCGGCACGGTGACCGGCTTCCTCGGGCCGAACGGCGCGGGCAAGACCACCACCATGCGGATGATGCTGGGCCTGGTCGCGCCCACCTCCGGCACCGCCACCATCGACGGAAAGCGCTACGCCGACCTGGCCAGGCCGTCGGCGACCGTCGGCGCGGTGCTGGACGGCTCCGGCTTCCACCCGGCCCACACGGCCCTGCGCCACCTGCGGATCTACTCCCGCATGGGCGGGTACGGCAAAGCCCGCGCCCTGCAGGTCGCCGAGCTGACCGGGGTGTCGGCCTTCGCCGGCCGCGCCACCCGCACCCTGTCCACCGGTATGCGCCAGCGCCTCAACCTGGCCACCGCCCTGCTCGGCGACCCCCACGTGCTCCTGCTGGACGAGCCGGGCAACGGCCTCGACCCCGAGGGCATCGCCTGGATGCGCACTTTCCTGCGCGACCTGGCCGCCGAGGGCCGCACCATCCTGATCTCCAGTCACGTCCTCGGTGAGATCGAGCAGACAGCCGACCGCGTCGTGGTGATACATCAGGGACGGCTGATCGCCACCGGCCCCATCTCCGAGCTGTACGGCAAGACAGCCGTGCTTGTCCGGTCACCGCAGGCAGAGCGGCTCAGAAGTCACCTCACGGTCCCCACGGAGGTCCTGGGACCGGACACCCTGCGCATCCACGACATGACCACCGCGCAGGTCGCGACCGCCGCGGCGGACCACGGCATCGCACTGCACGAGATCACCCCCGAACGCCCCACCCTGGAGCAGGCGTTCCTCAATCTCACCGGAGACCACCGATGATCGCTCTCATCGCGGCGGAATGGAGCCGCCTGACCGGCACCAGGCTGTGGCTGTGGGGTCTGCTGGCCGCTCTCGGCAGTGGTGCCCTCACCGGGCTGCTCGCGCTCATCGGGCCAGAGAACTTCACTCCGCCCATGCCGGGCCTGGACACGGCCGAAGGCGTGCACGTCATGCTCGGCCTGCTCGGGTTCACCATGTTCATCCCCGCCCTGCTCGGGACGGCTGCGGTGACCACCGAACACCGGCACCGGACCATCACCACCACGGCACTGTTCGCCCCCCGGCGGTGGACCTGGCTGGTGGCCAAGCTCCTCACCTACACCGGAGGCGGACTCGCCTACGGTCTCATCGCCTGCACCGTCGCCGCCGGCGCCCTCTTCGCCGCGGCGGCGCTCAGGGGTGTCGCCCTTGGCCTGCCCCCGAGCACCGTCCTGGCACTCCTGACCCGCATCGCCCTGGCCATGGCCGTCTACACCCTGCTCGGCGCGGCGGTGGGCGCGATCCTGCGCAACCAGGTGGCGGCACTCGTCACCGTCGGCGCCTACCTGTACATGATCGAGACCGTCCTCATGCTCATCCCCGGCGTCAAGGCGGTCTACCCCTACCTGCCGGGCGGCGCGACCTCCGCGCTGACCGGATTCACCTACCTGGCCGACGCCATCGCCGGCCAGACCGGCACCTCGGCCACCGCGTTGCTCTCCGCGCCACTCGGCGCCGCCGTACTGCTCGGCTATGCCCTGATCGCCACCGCCATCGCCGTCGCAGCACCGCTCAGGCGAGACATCACGTGAAGGACTCGCCGGATCACCTGGTGATCCGGCGATTGAGCCGGCGGGTGGCACTCCCGTCCGGCACCGCCGGACAAAGGTGCTGTGAGCCCTGGTCAGGTGGCTTAGGTTCCCTGGCACCACAGGAAGGACGGCGGGGTGTCCATGATCCGCCCGGCTGTCAGGAAGGTGCACGGATGAGTAAGGCAGTTGCGTTCATTGAGGCCGACGGGATGGTGGCCATCTTCGACGCCGTCGACGCCATGGTGAAGGCCACCGAGGTGACGGTCGAGGGCACCATGCGCCTCGGCGGCGGCATCGTCGCGGTCTCCATCAGCGGGGACCTGGCGACGGTCGAGGAGGCCACCGAGGTCGGGGTCGAGACCGCCAAGGCGATATCGCGCGGCAAGGTCAGCTCCGTGATCTTCGCCTACCCGAGCGTGCCCGTCGCCGCGCTCGCGACCAACCCCTCCCTCATCGACGGCTAGGAGATCATCATGACAGGCTCACAGAACGCGATCGGCCTGATCGAGACCCGTGGGATCGTCTCCCTGGTCGCCGGCATCGAGGCGATGATGAAGACCGCCGAGGTCGAGACGATCAACGTGGAGCGGATCGGCTCCGGCTACTTCTCCGCCGCGGTCAAGGGCAGCATCGCCGCCGTGCGGCAGTCGCTCGACTCCGGCGCCGCCGCGGTCAAGCAGTACGGGGAGCTGCGCTCGGTGCAGCTCTACCCCCGCCCGGACGCCGTCTCCGTCGGGCTGCTCGACAACGGCACCCGCGGGCTGCTGACCGGCGGCACAAAGGCTGATGTGTCGTGATTTTGGCAGAGGTCACCGGCCGTATCTGGAACGAGCGTGCTGTCTCCGGCCTGGAGCAGCGCCGGCTCGTGACGGTACGGCCCGTCGGTGGGACGGAGACCCTCGTAGCGGTCGATCTCATCCACGTGGCCGCGCCGAACCTCGTCCTGCTCGCCAGTGACGAGGCGGCCCAGGCCGCCGCGTGCGGTGACGTGGCCGGGATCGACCTGGCGGTCGTCGCCCTGGTGGCGGGGGCCGACGTGGTCACCGTCGAGAACGGCCACGCCGGCCGGTGAACACGCCTGTCGTGGAGCGGGAGGGAGAGCGGTGACCCGGGTTCTGCGGAACTACGTGGGCGGTGAGTTCGTCGACGGCGCCTCGTCGTTCGAGAAGATCAGCCCGGTCGACGGCGGTGCCGTCGCGACGGTGCACGAGGCGGACGCGGTGGTCGTGGACGCCGCGGTGGCCGCGGCCAGGGCCGCGCTGAACGGCCCGTGGGGGCGGAGCACCGTCGCACAGCGCGCGGCGCTGCTCCGCCGGATCGCCGGCCGGATCGAGGAACGGTTCGAGGATCTGCTCGCCACCGAGGTCGCCGACACCGGCAAGCCGATCGCGCAGGCCAGGGAACTGGACATCGCCCGGGCGGCGCAGAACTTCCGGTCGTTCGCCGACACGATCGCCGCGGAGGGGCTCGACTCCTACCTCACCGATACGGCGGACGGAGGCCGGGCGCTGAACTACGCGGTCGGCAAGCCGCTGGGCGTGGTGGCCGTCATCGTGCCGTGGAACCTTCCGCTGCTCCTGCTCACCTGGAAGGTCGCGCCCGCGATCGGGTGCGGCAACGCCGTCGTGGTGAAGCCCTCGGAGGAGACGCCGTCCTCGGCCACCCTGCTCGCGGAGATCATGGCGGAGGCGGGTGTCCCGGACGGCGTCTACAACGTGGTGCACGGTTTCGGCACGGGGTCGGCCGGTGAGCTGCTGACCACCCACCACGACATCGACGGGGTGACGTTCACCGGGGAGTCCAGGACCGGCTCGTCGATCATGAAGGCGGTGGCCCCGTGGGTCCGGCCGGTCTCGTTCGAGCTGGGTGGCAAGAACGCCGCGCTGGTCTTCGACGACGCCGACCTCGACCGCACCGTCGAGGGGCTGGGACGGTCGATCTTCACCAACACCGGCCAGGTCTGCCTGTGCACGGAGCGGGTGTACGTACAGCGCGGCGTGTTCGACGAGGTCGTCGCCCGGCTCGCCAAGCTGGCGGCCGAGTTCCGTCCCGGCCTGCCGGACGATCCGCTCACCACCATGGGACCGCTGATCTCCCAGGCTCACCGTGCCAAGGTCCTGTCGTACCTGTCGCTGGCCACCCGTCAGGGCGCGGAGTGCGTGGCCGGCGGCGGGATTCCCGACATGCCCTCGGCGCTGAGCGAGGGGGCGTGGATCGAACCGACCCTGTGGACCGGCCTGGACAACGCCACCGCGGTCATGCGGGAGGAGATCTTCGGCCCGGTCGCGGGGCTGGTCCCCTTCGACACCGAGCAGGAGGCGATCCGGCTGGCCAACGACACCAAGTACGGACTGGCCGCCGCGGTCTGGACCCGGGACCTGGACCGTGGCCACCGGGTCGCGCAGCGGATGAACGTCGGCATGGCGTGGGTCAACGCGTGGTACCTGCGCGACCTGCGCTCGCCGTTCGGCGGCGTCGGCCTGTCCGGCGTCGGACGCGAGGGCGGCAGGCACTCCATGCGCTTCTACACCTCCCCCACGAACGTCTGCGTCAGGATCGCGGGTGGCGGCGATGACTGAAGCCCGTGTGCTCGACGAGCCGGCCGCACCGTGTGGAACGTTCCCGCACGTCAAGGTGGCGGGTGACCTGATCTTCGTGTCGAGCACCGGCAGCCGCACCCCCGACGAGATGGGGTGGAGATTCAGGCGGTCGCCCGCCGCCGTACCGCGGGCGTGCAGTAGCCGACGCCGGATATAGCCAGATATAGGGAGAGAGAACGCATGGCGAGCGTCTTCCGGGTGCCACTCGGACAAGACAGGGGTAACCACCCCGGATCGGCAGCGCCGAGCCCGGCGCACGGCCGGCGCACCCCGCCTCCGCCGCCGCCAAAGGCGGCACCCCCACCGAAGATCACTTCGTGCCAGGCGACCCGGCGCGACTGCAAGAGCGTGCTGCCCACCCCGCAGGCCGCGGCGGCCCAGCGGGTGAACGGCACCGGCTCGCTGAGTGAGCGGGACCGCCGCTGGAAGGCGTTGCACCAGGCCATGGCGGCCGAGGGCTACGACGCGCTGCTGTTCGCGGGCGCCGACTACCGGGGCCACAAGGGCAGCCTGCGCTACCTCGCGGACTACAACCTCGCCCACCGGTACGGCTACGCGGTGATGTTCCCGGGAGAGGAGCCCATCATGGTGCTCCCGCAGAACCTCTCCTCGGGACGCCGCCCGCACACCGCCTGGGTCTCGGACTACCGCTACCCGTACAACCTCGGTGAGGGGCTGGCGGAGGTGCTGGCGGGCCGGGGGCCTGCGCCCAGGATCGGCGTCGTCGGCCTCGGCCAGGTCATGAAGGTCGAGGACTACCTGGCGCTGGCCCAGGCCCTTCCCGGCGCGCGGATCGAGGACGCCGGGCAGCTGTTCGACCGGGTACGGGCGATCAAGAGCCCGGCGGAGTTGCAGGCCGTCCAGGAGGCCGCCTACATCCTGGACCGCTGCTTCGACCGGCTGCTGGAGATCGCCAGGCCGGGCATGACGGAACGGGCGGTCGGCGCGGAGATGTACCAGATCGCCGCCGGTTTCGGCGGCGAGGATCCGCTCTTCCTGACGATGTACGTCGACTCCGAGCCCGCGGGCCCGGTTCCGACGTTCGGCGCGCCCCGCCACCGCGAGCTGCGCGCCAACGACGTGCTGACCTTCTCCTACGAACTGGTCGGCCCGGCCGGGTACTGGGTGGAGTTCTCCAGGATGGTCACGTTCGCCGAGCCGATCGAGCCGGTGAGCCGGATCGCCCGCGCGGTCGGCGCCGGCATGGAGGCGGCCCGCCAGGCGCTGCGCCCCGGAACCTCGATGAGCGACGTCCAGCGCAGGCTGATCACCGCGGTGGAGGCCGAGGGCGTGAAGTCGTCCTACTGGTCCGGCCACGGCATGGGCCTGGACGTTCTGGAGGAGCCGTGGGTCGGCCTGGACATGGTCCAGGACAGCGGTAACGCGGGCGCGGTCACCGAGACCGCCGACGGGATGGTCCTCGCGATCCATCCCACCCTCTGGGAGGAGGAAACGGCGGCAATGGGCTATATGTCCGATACTTACATTGTCTCCGGCGGCTCGTGCCGAGCTCTTTCCAAGCATCCCGTCCAGCTCTACCGCGTCTGATGCGTGCGCAAGGGAGTGAATCATGACTCAAGGCACTGAGGTGGACCCGATCCTGGCGTCCGTCCTGCAACGGCGGGTCGACGCCATCGCCAAGGAGATGGCGACGCTACTGATGCGCTCATCCCGCTCACCGATCTTCAACGAGATCGGGGACCTGGTGACCGTGCTCTTCGACGCCAAGGGCCGCACCCTGGCCCAGGCGGAGTTCGCGGCGATCATCGCGTTCGGCGCGCAGCCGCCGCTGGAGTACATCATCGAGTACTTCGGCGACGACATCGCCGAAGGCGACGTCATCATGCACAACGACGTCTACACCGGCGGCAACCAGAACGCCGACACCGGCATCTACCTGCCGATCTTTCATGACGGCAGGCTGGTGGCCTGGGCCGCGGCCAAGGGGCACCTCGCCGACATCGGCGGGATGACCGCGGGTGGCTACGACCCCGCGGCCAGGGAGGTCTGGCAGGAGGCGCTGCGCATCCCGCCGGTCAAGGTCTACGAGGCGGGCAGGCTGCGCCGCGACGTCTGGGACCTCATCTCCGCCAACATCCGGCTGAGCTTCGTCATGGAAGACGTGAAGTCCATGATCGGCGCCTGCACCGTCGGCAGGCGGCGCCTAGTGGAGGTGCTCGACCGCTACGGCGACGAGGTGTTCGACCACCACATGGAGTACATCCTGCGGGGATCCGAGCGCCAGGTGCGCGCCGAGATCGAGCGCTGGCCCGACGGTGTCTACCGCGGCGAGAGCGAGATGGTCTCCGACGGGATCGACACCACCCGCCGCTACCGGATCGCCTGCGAGGTCCGGATCGAGGGTGACGAGATCACCTTCGACTTCTCCGGCAGCGACGACCAGGCACCCGGCTTCACCAACATGCCCCCGGCCTCGGCAGCCGGCGCGGTGCGCATCGCCTTCCTCATGCTGATCGCCGCGGGCGGGGTCGTGGTCCCGACCAACCAGGGCCTGTTCAGCCCGGTGCGCACCGTCTTCCGCGAGGGATCGCTGTTCAACCCGCGCTTCCCGGCGGCGACGGTCTTCGGCAACCAGATGTGCGACGAGATCGTCGAGTGCGTCATGACCGCGCTGGCCGACGCGCTGCCCGACCGGGTCACGGCCGGCTGGACGAAGTTCATCTCCGCCATCCTGCACGGCGAGGACCCGCGTACCGGCGACCCGTTCGTGACCCTGACGGTCTTCCAGCGCAACGGGCCCGGCGCGATGAAGGGTCACGACGGCTGGGACGCGCTCGGCTTCACCGGTACGGCCGGCCAGATGCGCTCCCCCGACCCGGAGATGTTCGAGCTGACCTCTCCGCACTTCTTCGAGTACCACGAGTACCTCCCCGACTCGGCGGGTGCCGGACAGTGGCGGGGAGGTCTGGGCACCCGTTCGGCGTGGCGCTGCTACGGCGAGAACGAGGTGGGCGTGACCAACGGCGAGGGCGTCGAGGCCGAGGGCGCGATCCCGGCCAAGGGCCTGTTCGGCGGGCACGACGCGGGGCTGAACCGGATGTCCGTCGAGCTGCCCGACGGCAGCGAGCGGATCTGGGGTTCCAAGGACCTGGTCCAGCTCCCGCCCGGCTCGCTGGTGCGGGCACAGAGCTGGGGCGGCGCCGGGTACGGCGACCCGTTCCTGCGCCCGGCCGAGCTGGTCGTCGCGGAGGTGCGCGACGGGCTGCTCTCGGTGGAGCGGGCGCGCGACAACTACGGCGTGGTCGTGGACACCGCGCTTTGGCGAGTGGACGAGGAGCACACGGCCGCCCTCCGGCAGAACGCGGTGAAGGAGACGAACTCATGAGCATCCGTGTCGGCGTGGACGTCGGTGGCACGTTCACCGACTTCCTGATCGTGGAGGAGGACGGAACCCGGCTGATCCACAAGACCAGCTCCATCCCCGCGGACCCCGCCCGAGCCGTCACCAAGGGACTGCGCGAGATCGCCGAGCGGCGCGGTGAGTCGCTGGACGCGTTCCTCGGCCAGGTCCACACGATCGTGCACGGCACGACCGTCACCACCAACGCCCTGCTCACCAGGAACGGCGCGAAGACCGGCCTGCTGACGACCGAGGGTTTCCGCGACGTGCTCGCGATGCGCGACGGCACCCGCGAGGACGCCTACGACAACCGGCTCGCGCACCCCGTGCCGCTCGTCCCCCGTCACCTGCGGCTGCCGGTCAGGGGCCGCCTGGACAACACGGGCAAGGAGCTGACGCCGCTGGACGTCGAGGACGTGCGGCGCGCGGCCGAGGCGCTGCGCGCGGACGGCGTCCAGTCCGTCGCGATCTGCTTCATGCACTCGCACGCCAACGGTGAGCACGAGCGCCGGGCCGCCGAGGTGATCGCCGCGGAGTTGCCGGACGCGTACGTGACGACGTCGAGCGACCTGCTCTCCCAGGCGCGCTACTACGACCGCACCAGCACCGCGGTGCTCAACTCCTACGCCGGTCCGATCATCAGCGACTACCTGCGGGTACTGACCGAGACGCTCAACGAGGTGGGATTCGCCGGGGTGCTGCTGATCATGCAGTCCAACGGCGGGGTCGCCACCCCCCAGGAGCTGCGCCGCCGCGCCGCGCTCTCGCTGCTGTCAGGACCGGCCTCCGGTCCGACGGCGGGTCTGCTGGAGGTGGCCCCGCACGGGTGGGACAGCTGCCTCACCGTGGACATGGGCGGCACCAGCTTCGACGCCGCCGTGGTCAAGGACGGCCGGCCGCTGGTCATGACCGACGGCCTGATCGACCGGTGGCGGATCGCCCTTCCCATGGTCGACATCCACACGATCGGCGCGGGTGGCGGCAGCATCGCCCAGGTGGACGAGGGCGGCATCCTGCGGGTGGGCCCGCAGAGCGCCGGTGCCGTTCCCGGCCCCGCCTGCTACGGGCGTGGCGGTGACCGGCCGACGACCACCGACGCCGACGTGGTGCTCGGCTACCTCGACCCGGTGGGCTTCGCCGACGGCGGCGTCGGCCTCGACGTGGAGGCCGCCAGGCAGGCGATCGAGCGGGACGTGGCCAAGCCGCTCGGGCTCGATGTCACCGCCGCCGCGGCGGGCATCTACGACCTGGTCAACGTGGGCATGGCCACCGGCGTCCGGGAGATCACCGTCCGGCGCGGGCTCGACCCCCGTGACTTCCCGATCGTGGTCGCCGGCGGCGCCGGTCCGGTGCACGCCGCGGCCATCGCCAGGGAGCTGGAGATCCCGATCCTGGTCGTTCCCCGGGAGTCGTCGATCTTCTGCGCGGCGGGCATGCTGGTCTGCGACTTCAAGCACGACCACGTCAAGAGCTTCAAGCTGCGGCTGGCGGACCTGGACGAGTCCAGGCTGACCGCCATCTGGGGCGAGATGGCGAAGGAGGGTCAGCAGACCCTGCTCGGCGAGGGGCTCGGCGACGACGCGGTCTCCTTCCTGCCCTCGCTGGACATGCGCTACGCCGGGCAGTGGTTCGAGATCAACGTCCCGCTGCCGGCGGAGGCGGTGCGGGAGGCCGATTCCGCGGCCATCGCCGAGGCGTTCCACGCCATGCACGACGAGCTGTTCGGCTACCGCTCCGACGACATGCCGGTGGAGGTCATCAACGTCCGGCTCACCGCGCTGGGCTCGGCGCCGAAGCCGGCGGTCAACCGCTCGGCGATGACCGCCTCCACCGGTGACGCGCTGGTCGGCCGACGCCCGATCTGGTCGCCCGCCCAGCGGCGGATGGTGGAGTCGAACATCTACGCCGGGCTGCGAATGGCCCCCGGCGACGAGGTGTCGGGGCCGGCCGTGATCGAGCTGGGCACCACCACCGTCGTCGTGCTCGACGAGTACGACGTGGTCGTGGACCTGGCCGGCTCGTTCGTGATGTACCTGCGCTCCCGGGCCGGGGAACTGCGCCCGCGCATCGTCACGGAGGCGGCCCCCGCCTCCTGACTCCGAGTAGTCGCGAAACGCCCGGCTAGGCTGTCCGTAAAGGCGAAACACCAGGTCAGAGCAGAGGCAACGGAGTACGACGGGGAATCGATCATGGCGGAGCGGGTTGAGGCGGTTCTCAAGGCGGCCAAGGTGTTGCGGTCCTTCGACCCGCAGCACCGCATCATGACCGTCCGGGAGGTCTCCGCCCGCACCGGCATTCCCCGCAGCACCTGCCACGCCCTGTGCTCCACCCTGGTGGAGGCCCGCATGCTCGAGGCCATGCCGGAGGGCGGCTACCGGCTCGGCCCCGCCGTGGCCTGGCTCGGCGCGCAGGTCCTCGAACGGATCGGGCTGGCCGAGGCCGCCACCCGGACGATGGAGGACCTGGCCCGGCAGTTCGGCGGCGGCGTGCAACTCGGTCAGTACGTCGCCAAGGGCTGGATCGTCTACCTGCATCACGTCGAGCACGACCGGGGTCTGATCCGCCACCGGTTCGGCAGCCGGGTGCCCGCCTACCACACCGCCTGCGGGCGCGCGGCGATGTCCCGCTTCGAGCCGCTTGAGGTGGCCGACATCATGACCCTGCATCCCGGGGTGGACCTGGACCTGCTCCTGCGCGATCTCACGCTCGCGCGGGAGCGGGGGTTCGCCATCTCGGACACGTCGAGCCCCCAGGTCAGATCGGTCGCGGCGTGCATCCTCGACCCCGACGGCAGCGTGGTGGGCGCGGTCTCCATCGCGCAGCGCAAGTCGGTGATGAACGAGCGCCGCACCCTGGCCCTGGGCAACGCCATCCGCTCGGCGGCCCAGGAGATCTCCCAGCGCCTCGCGACCCGGGGCCGGATCGGCTGACCCGATCCGGTGTCTCCCGTCGCGATCACGGCCGACCGGCCCGATCCGGCGATCCTGTCCGGCCGAGCCGGACAAAAGCCATGAACTCCCCTTATTGCCGGCGTTACCGTGCGGCCATGTCGAGTGTGTTCAAAGTTCCGGTCGGCGACCGCACGTGGCAGCGGCGTTCCGGCGGTTCACCCGGGTTTCCCGCCCCCGCCCCCGCCCCGGCGGACACCGCGCGGGATGACGGCGGTCCCGGAATCATCGCGGGGCTCCTCGCCCCCCATCCGCCACACCTGCTGTACGCGGAGAACCCGCCGCAGAACGAGCCCCGCTCGGAGGGCGGCTGGGAGGTGCTGCGCTGGGCCTATGCGGACCTGCGCAGGCGCATCCGCGAGATGAACCCCGACGTGATCGTGCTGCACGCGCCGCACTGGATCACCATGGTGGGACACCATGTCAACTGCGTGCCCAACCCCAGGGGCTTCTCGGTCGAGCCGATCTTCCCTCACCTGCTGCGCTACAGGTACGACTTCCGTACCGACGTGGAGCTCGCCGAGGCCATCGCCGACCAGGCGAGTGACGACGGCCTGGTCACCAGGAAGATGCGCAACGAGGGCGTCCGCGTCGACTACGCGACGATCACCGCGCTGCACCTGCTCAACCCCGAGTGGGACATCCCCGTGGTGTCGCTGTCGGCCAACAACAACCCCTACTTCTACTCGACCTCCTCGCTGGACCAGATGGAGGTTCTCGGGGAGTCGACCCGCAAGGCGATCGAGGGGCTCGGCCGCCGGGCCATCGTGGCCGGCTCGAACTCGCTGTCGCACCTGCACTGGGAGCGCGAACAAGGCCTGCCCGAGGACATGACCTACGAGCACGCCTACAACCACCACCAGTACCGGTGGGACATGCGCCTGCTTGAACTGATCAGGGCGGGACGTACCCGCGAGCTGCGGGAGATGATCCCCGAGCACATCGAGCAGACCGAGTCGGAGACCAAGGCCGGCAGCCTGACCTGGATGCTCTCGGCTCTCGGCTGGCCGGAGAACCTCGGCGAGGTGCTCGGCTACGGAACGGTGATCGGCACGGGCAACGCGGTGTGCCTGTGGGACATGCGGGGGCGGCGGTAATGGGCAAGGTGACAAACGACCGGTTCGCCGGCGCGGTGCTGATTCCCGGCATGCCGCAGTTGCTGGCGGCCGAGCCCGCACCGGCCTGGGCCGGGCTCGCCACCGAGACGGGGAACGCCGGGGAGCTGCTCCGCGCGGCCGGGGCCGAGACGCTCGTGGTGCTCTCCACGCAGTGGTTCACCGTGCTCGGCCACCAGGTGCAGACCGACCGGCGCCTGCACGGCACCCGGGTCGACGAGAACTGGTACGACTTCGACTACGGCACCATGGAATACGACTTCCACACGGACGTCGACCTGGCCGAACAGTGGTCCAAGGAGATCGAGAAGGCCGGGCTGGAGGCGCGGCGCACCGGCTACGAGCACTTCCCGATCGACACCGGGATGATCGTCGCGACACGGCTGCTCGACCCCGGGCGGACACTGCCGGTCGTGCAGGTCTCCTGCAACCTCTATGCCGGTGTCGAGGCCATCTCCGAACTCGGCCGGGCCGCGATGGCGGCCGCCTCGGTGATCGACCGGCGGGTGGCACTCGTCGCCGTCTCCGGGCTCTCCAGCGGCCTGATCCAGCGGTGGATCAGGCCTGAGGAGGACCATCTGGAGTCCGCCGCCGCCGAGCAGTGGGACCGGCGCGTTCTCGGC
This sequence comes from Streptosporangium sp. NPDC001681, assembly GCF_040298085.1. Classification (NCBI taxonomy): domain Bacteria; kingdom Bacillati; phylum Actinomycetota; class Actinomycetes; order Streptosporangiales; family Streptosporangiaceae; genus Streptosporangium; species Streptosporangium sp. NPDC001681. The sequence continues at coordinate 20,184 of NZ_JBEOZN010000136.1, forward strand.
CTCCTCGCCGAGGGCCGCCTCGACGAGGTGATGGAGCTGCGCGAGCAGTACGCCCGCGAGGCCCAGGCCGACAGCCAGCTCCGCGCGCTCGCCTTCCTGGAGGGCACCGGCCTGGTCGACCGCCCGGCCGACGTACTCGCGTACGGCCCGCTCTGGGGCACCGGGGCGGCGGTGGTGCACTGGGCGCCGTGATCCGGCCCCCTCTCGCGAGCCCCCGGAAAAGATGTCCGGGACAGCAGGACAACGCAAGATGTCCAGTTCACATCGTGTGGTTGGGTTTCCGCAACATTGAGCCCGCCTCCATGGCAGTGGGACGGCTTTTAAGGGATTCGTCATGCATTCTTCCCATGTTCAAAGTGCGTCACCGCACAGCATCCGCGAAACCATGGAGGACAACGTCCTCAACCCGGTCGCCGACGACCAACGACGTAGCGGCTGGGCGCTCCTGGCCAACACCGCGGGTGTGGGCACCACCCTCGCCATGCTGCTCATCGGCGGCGGCGCCAGCTACCTCGTCGGGGTGTGGTGGACCATCGGAATGGCCGCCGTCTCCGCGATCTTCGGTGCCGTGATCGGAACCCTCACCTGCCGGGTCAGCCAGAGCACCGGCACCTCGTCCACGGTCACCAGCCGCTTCCACGGCCTGGGAGCGTCCGGCTCGGCGCTGGCGTCGCTGATGTTCGCGACGATGGTCATCTGCTTCCTCGCGCTGGAGAACGCGCTGCTCTACCACGGCACGCTCTTCATGCTCGGCTGGTCTCCGAGCACCGCCAACGCCGTCGTCATCTACGGCGTCTTCACGCTCGTCTGGATCGCGCTCGCCCTCTTCGGCGTCCAGCTCGTGCAGCGGACCTCCCTGCTGCTCACGATCGTCGCCGCGGTGCTGATGGTCGCGGTGGTCGTGGTCGCCTTCAACAAGTCCTCGCTGTCGCCCGGCGACGTCCTGGCCTTCCGCCCGGACGGCGTCGGCAGCGCCGAGATCATGGGCACGCTGGCCAGCATGATGGGCATGGCGGGCGCGCTCGCCCTCACCTCCGCGGACTTCTCCCGCTACGCCAGGACCTCCCGCGACGTCCGGATCATGTCGATCGGTGGCGCCGTCATCGTCAACTTCCTGGTCGTGGTGCTGGGCGCGCTGCTGTACCAGGCGGGTGACACCGTGGTGGCCGCCTACCTTGAGGAGCCGGGACGCGCGGCCGTGGCCACCGCCCAGCCGGGCGCGACCATCCCCGAGAAGGTGCAGTCCCTCGCGCACACCAACGCCGGAGCGTACTTCGTCGTGCTGGCCGGTTTCCTCGGCTTCCTGGTCATGTACGCGGCGCAGGTCAAGGCCCAGGTCATCAACGCCTACACCAGCTCGCTCTCCCTCACCAACCTGGTCGACGCCCTGATCGGCCGCGCCCCCAGCCGCATCCTCATGGTGCTCGTCGCCAACGCACTGGCCCTGATCGCCGTGTGGGGCGACATTCTCAGCCTGCTCGGCCAGTTGCTGGGCGCGCTGGGAATCGCGACCTGCTCGCTCTCCGCGCTGCTCATCACCGACTTCCAGCTGACCCGCGGCCGGCGGTCCGGCGGCCTGGTCGAGCGCTTCAACTGGGCGGGCATCATCGCCCTGGTGGTCGGCTTCGGCGTCTCCTACTATCTCTTCACCACCGGCGTCTTCCAGCTCGGCTTCCTGGTGACCCTCGTCCTCACCCCGGCGATCTACCTCGCGCTGCGCCGCACCGTGCTGCGGCCGGGCACCGGTACGTCGTACGTGAAGGCGACGACCGCACTGCGCGAGATCGAGGACGCGGAAGCGGTCGCACACTGACCTCCCCCTCCGAAGGGCGCCCGAGAACCGGGCGCCCTTTTCCTTTTGGGCCGGTTCCCGGTGAACCTGACGCCCGGCTGATCCACCGGCCGGCAGGGTGGTGATCCCGCCTGTCCGGACGCGAGCGAAGGGCGCCCGAGAACCGGGCGCCTTCCTCTTTCCGCCGCCGCACCGGCCTGCCCTCCCAGCCGGTGTGGCGGCCCCGCCCTGTCCGGTGGCGGGCATCGGGCGGGGCCGCCGGGGTCAGCGGGCCTCGTGGCGCCGCTGGCAGGCGATGCAGTACCGGGCGAGCGGACGGATCTTCAGCCTCTCGAAGGGAATGTCCGCTTCGCAGCCGGCGCACCGGCCGTAGGTGCCGGCGTCAAGGCTCTCCAGGGCCCGTCTGGTCTCCGCGAGGTCGCGGCCCGCGGCGGCGAGGGCGACGAGCTCGTCCTGCCGGGACGCGACCTCCCCGTCCTCCACCGAGGCTTCGAGCTCGTTCACCCGGGTGGTACGCCACAGGAGCTGCTCGTCCAGTTCCTCGCGGATGATCCGGGCCTGCACGCTGCTGAGACGGGTGCCCTCACTGTTGACTGACATGATCGGAAGTCCTTTCCAAAGCTGAGAACGCCAAGCGGCGCACGTGGCCGCGCTCGTCATCGAGTTCGCCCGGCGGGGCCTGGCCGAGGCCTCGCGGGCATGGCGTGAAACGGGCCGGAGTACGGCCCGATGGAACCTGCGGGGTATCGGCCGGAGCGGGGGTGTGCACAGAGCCGCGGCCGTTCCACGACTCTGTCCGGTGACACGCGGACACGGCGGACGGCAGAGCGCGCACCCGGGTGTTCGGTGAACACCGGCGCGCGTACGCCACCCGCCGGTCGAGCGCGTGGCCCGACAGGTGGTGAAGGGGAATGGATCGGCTAGATCAGGGGCGGGCTGCGTGAGCCCGAGGTCCGGTGAGTGGCCAGCTGGGGGCTGCGCACCATGTCCGGATCCCGCCACGCGGGGGACAGGAGCGGTAACAGGTTCGCCAGATCGGAGGCGGAGCGCTGGTGCAGCCGCCGGAGGGCCGGCAGGTGCTCGAAGGCGCCGGCGGATGCCCGCGGCATGGTCGACGACTGTTCGAGCCAGTTCCCGGGCTCCCAGACGTCGCCGATCGCTCCGGCGGACCGCTGGACGGGGCCGCCGCCGTACGAGGCCGGGGCCAGGGCGGCGAGCAGCAGGGCGGCCAGAACCAAGCCCACCGCCACGGACAGGGCGGTGGACTCACGTGGGGTTCGCCACGAGGTCGCCATGCTGCCGACCATAGCCCAACCAGCGAAAACAGGCACACGCCCAGTCCGGTGCCCCTGGACTCGCCGATCCCGGACCCGCCGGCGTGCCGGCGCGGATGAGCGGTGGAACCGGCCCCTCCGCCCGGTCCGGCCAGGAAGATCTGCCGGAACCCGGCCCCGGCAAGCGGTAGTTCAGCAGCTGCCAAGGCGGGCGCGTCAGGCTGTTCCGTATGTCGTTCCTACCAAGAACCCATGAGATTCCCGCAGGTGTGGAGCATGAACGGTTCCGCATCCGGCCCATCACGGTGCACGACGCGGTGCGTGACTTCGACGCCGTGATGAGCAGCGCCGCCCGGCTGCGGGAGCGCTTCCCGCTGTGGGGCGGCTGGCCACTCGACGACATGACGCTGGAGGACAACCTGATCGATCTGGCCTGGCACCAGAAGGAGGCGCTGCTGCGCAGGTCGTTCAACTACGCGGTGATGAGCCCCGACGGCTCCCGCCTGCTCGGGTGCGTCTACGTCGATCCCCCGGAAAGGCAGGGGGCCGACGCCGACGTGTCGTTCTGGGTACGGGCCGACGAGGAGGGCACCGGCCTGGAGGAGGAGCTGGAGCCGGTGGTCCGCGCCTGGTTGCGCGAGGCGTGGCCGTACGCCTCGGTCCGCTGGCCCGGCAGGGAGATCTCCTGGCGGGAGTGGGATCTCCTGCCGCCATACCCTGGAGGATCGTGAGAGCGGGATCGGGGCGGCGAGAATCCGGCACCGGACGGGGTTCGCCGCTCCGTCCGTTCAGTCGCTGACCCGGCTGCGGTTCTGGTAGAGGAGATCGGCGTACTCGGGGTGGCGGCTGATCCAGGCCAGGTAGAAGGGGCAGGTGGCCAGCACGCTCAGCCCCGACTCCCGCGCCGCGTCCAGAGAGACGCGAACCAGCGCGGAGCCGATTCCCTTGCCCTCGTGGACCGGGCCGACCTCGGTGTGCACGAACGCGATCAGATCCGGCGTGCGGATGTACTCCGCGAACCCCACGACCTCGGACCCGCCTTCCAACCGCGCCTCGTAGCGGCGTGCCTCGGGCGCGTCGGTGACCTTGACCGTCATATGTCCTCCTCGGCTTCGATCGCGTTCGACCTTCCCGGCCCGGCACGGCCGGGCGGAGTCCTCCGCGATCGGTGAGATGTCAGCTGGGGCAGCCCGAAGGACTGGTACGGACGAATGTAGCCGACCGTGTCCCATGTTTTATCGCCCCGCCTTCCCGTCCGCCCGGCAACCGGTCAGGTCGCCGGGCCGGCACCGTACCGGAGCAGGACATCGGCAGAGCCGTCCCACGTGCCGGTGGTGCGGCCGAACGACGGCCGCCGGTCGGTGGACCGGCGGCCGTGCGAACGTCAGGCGGGGTCAGCGGGCGTCGTGGACCTTCACCTTCTCCTTGCGGAAGTTGTTGCCCTTGCCGTCGGGCTTGTAGTTGTTCTCGACGTTGCCGGCGATGTCCACGGCGAACCAGTGCACCTCGGTGGTCTTGTCGATCGTGATCTGCTGCGCGCTCTCCCGCATTCCCGCGGCGGCGAGCTTGGTGGAGTTCAGCGTCGGGCGGCTGCCGTCCACCGTGTAGTACACGTTGGCGGGCTCGTCGGTCTTGAAGGTGAACGTGGCCGAGGTGCTGGTCTGCCCCGTCACGCTCAGCTCCGACTTCGGCTGCTTGTTGTCGTCGGAGAAGGACCTGGCGACCTCCAGGATGCCGATCTGACCGGCGGCGAACTCCATCGCCTCCTCGTGGCCCTCCTCGAACGGCGGCTGGAAGCCGACCGCCTGGAAGCGCTTGGTCTCCGGGTTGTAGACGTCCGCGCCGACCTCGAAGTCCCAGCCGATGATGCCCCGGTTGTACCAGTGCTCGTCGGCGCTGTTACCGGCCGCGGAGTACAGCACGTCCGTCACCGGACCGGTGCGACCCGGCCAGATCGCCGTACCGCGCCAGGACTGGACCGCGGACAGGATGTGGTCGGAGGCCTTCCAGAAGAAGTTCTCCGTGCCGTAGTCGACCCGCGGCAGCAGCTCGCGCCCGGCGGCCTTGTAGGCGCCCGGAGGCCACATGAAGTAGCCGCCGTAGGAGTGCGTGTTCATCGCGAACTTGATGTTCGGGTACTGGTTGGTGAGCCAGACCTGGTTGCGCGCCTCAGGCTCCGACAGCTCGGCCGGGCCCGCGAAGGTGTCGCTGGTGCAGACCGTCGAGGCGCCACTGTAGCCGTCGAACACCGACCCGACCGAGAAGTTGCGGTTCAGGTCCACGCCCCAGGAGTTGCGCCGGGCCGGGTCGCCGTTGGTCGCGTCACAGTGGTTGAACATGTTGCGGCGCTGCATGTTGTAGTCGTACATGCTGTAGTGCCCGCCGTCGGGGTTGGACGTGGGCATGATGAAGATGTCGAGGTCGTCGACCAGCTTCTTGGTCTGCCCGTCACGGGCGTAGTTGCGCAGCAGCCGCTCGGCGGTCTCCAGGCAGACCAGCGGGGTCACCCATTCGCGGGCGTGCTCCTGGCAGTAGAGGAACACACCGGTCTTCGAACCGTCGCGCTGCTTGCCGATGCGCAGCACCTTCGTCTGGAACGGGTCGCGCGAGACGGTGGCCGGCGCCTTGAGGTTGTCGGTCAGCTTCGCCGCCGCGGCCGCGGC
>NZ_JBEOZN010000137.1:0-25464 GCF_040298085.1 Streptosporangium sp. NPDC001681
GCCCCCCGCGGTGCGCCGGACCGCGTCGAGGAACTCCTCCTTGCTCGCGGATTTCAGGAGATACCCGGGACCGCCACATCGCCGGGCGGTGTGGCGGTCGGCGTCCCACCGGCGGCCCCGGCGTGGTGAAGCGAGCCCGGCGCCGACGCCGGTCGCTCGCCCGCACAGGCGGACAGGACGCACGCCGCCAGCCCGATCAGGGGGGCGATCACACCGGGCCTTCGCCGCTCACTTCTCAGCCGCCGCATGACCCACCCCTTCGGTCCGACGCCGACTTTTGTCGACTATGGAAACGTTAGGAGCGGGTAGGTCGGCAGACGTTCAACCCGTGGTTTAGCGTGGTGCTCGCTTTTTCCCGCAACTCGCCCTGGTGGCGGCGTTTATCGTGCGGTGACACCATCGGAGTGCGGCCGGTATCCCGATTTCACTGAAGCTTACGTGAATTGAGTACACGATTATTTCTTCTTGTATTGATGATCGAGTCGGTGGTGGCGGAGTATGGTCACGGCAAATCTGGATGATTAACGCCCTGTCGCATAAGAGCGGTGGCTGGTGATATAGGCGTTTGGGGGAGATATGTATAACTCGACAGATTATGTACCGTGACGTAACGTCCGAATGTCGTGAAAGCCCGCAGGGCAAAGGGGGAATGTGTGAAGTACGAATGGGTGCAAAATGAGGCGTACGGTCAGGGCGTGTACACGTCGGCGGCGGCCAGGCTCCGCATGGGCGGGGGAGTCACGCCCGGCCAGAACATTGCAGCGTTCCATTTCACCCGACGCGAAAAAAACCCAACCCTGTGTTCGCCGGATGTATTCCCCGACCTGGTGCTCACCGCGACCAGCACGGGCGTCGGGGTGATGGTGGAGTACGGCATTTACGGGAAGAAGGCCAGAGTCAACAACAGTCACTCGGAGTATCAGTTCTTTCATTTCAACGAGAGACTCGTCGAACTCAAGAGGACGGAAGACTGGCCCAGGATATACGTTCTCGACTGGGTCTTCACCGAACGTCCGGCGTGTGGTGGAGCCTGGGCGGGCGCGAAACGTGTCCAGGCCGGGTGCGCCACCCTCATCGGACACTACGATGAGTACCAGCGAGAGCGCCGGTGGGATGGTGACGGTGGCGGCGACGAGCCTTTCGGCGAGTCCGCGGAGCATGAGATCACCGTCTACAGCATGTTCGGAAAGGACACCGCCACCGCCGACATCCGTACCGCTCTCGCTGAATACAAGAGAACACTTTGAGAAAGAAAGTAATCGCGTCGCCCGAGCGCGGAGTGACCTCGGCTCGGAATTCCCTGAGCCGCCACCACGGCCGCCTCGGTTTCCTCGGGGCCGTCATTGCCGCCCGGAGGCAGGTCCGTCTTCAAGGGCGCTGACATTGTCAGGTGAGGCCTGCCGTCGAGACAGGATCACTTACCGTGTCGAGGTTCTCCCGGCGACTTTCAGGTGATCCTGCCCTGTGGAGGTCGCCGTGGCGCGGTAGCGCGAAGGGGGGATTCCGTAGCGGTCGGCGAATGCCTGGCGCAGTGTCTCCGTGGTTCCGAAGCCGCAGCGGGCCGCCACCCTGGCCAGCGGCAGGGAGGTGGAGACCAGCAGGTGCGCGGCGGCCTCGGTGCGGGCCTGGCGGACGAACCGGCCCGGGGTCCGCCCGAGGTGCCTGAGGAACAGGCGGGTCAGGTGCCGCTCGCTCACGCCCGCGCCGCTCGCCAGCGTGGCCGTGGTCAGGTCGGCGTCCAGGTGCCCCGTGATGTGCTCGACGATCTGCTTGACCAGGCCGTTCTCCGGAGATCCGACGGCGGTGAACATGCTCATCTGCGCCTGGTTGCCGGGGCGTTGCAGGTAGGTCACCAGGCTCCGCGCCACCCGCCGTGCCAGCTCGGCGCCGTGGTCCTCCTCGATGAGGGCGAGGGTGAGGTCCAGCGCGCTGGTGATGCCGGCGGAGGTGTAGGTGTCCCCGTCCCGGATGAAGATCGGGCCGGGATCGATGTCGACCTTCGGGTAGCGGGCGGCGATCTCGTGCGCCGACTGCCAGTGGGTGGTGGCGCGTCGGCCGTCGAGCAGGCCCGCGGCGGCCAGGATGTCGGCTCCGGTGCACACCGACGCGACGCGGCGGCTCTCGCGTGCCAGGCGGCGGACGTGAGCGACGATCAATCGGTTGCCGGCCGCGGCCTCGTGGCCCATGCCTCCCGACACGATGAGCGTGTCGAGCGGCCCGGCGACCCGTTCGAGGGACTCCTGGGCCTGGAGTGTCAGGCCGGTGCCGCAGGTGATGGGACGGCCTCCGGGGGTGGCCAGGCGAAAGCGGTAGAAGGGATCGGCGCCATGCCAGTTCGCGCTCTCCAGGGTCGTGGTCACGCAGGCGATGTCGAGCAACTCCGCCGCGTCGTATCCGATGACGGCGATCCGGCGTGCGATCACGGGGCGAGCGTATGTCAGAAAGGACAGGAATCCCAGGTTTCCGGACCTCTGCGGCGGCCTTTCTTGGTACGCGGCCGGTACGGCGGCACGGTGGAGGCATGACTCAGACAGCAACCGTCACCCGCCGCCGGCGCAGGTTCGCCTGGCACTACGTCGAGATGGTCATCGCGATGTTCGCCGGCATGTTCGTCCTGGGAATGCTCCTGTCCGCCGTCGGGCTCGGCTTCTCCCACGAGCGGCAGCCCGAGCTCGCCTACCTGCTGATGGCGTTCGACATGTCCGTCGGCATGGCGATCTGGATGCGTTATCGGGGCCACGGCTGGGCGGCCACCCTGGAGATGTGCGCGGCCATGTTCGTCCCCGTCGTGCCACTCTTCCCGCTGCTCTGGCTGGGGCTCGTCGACGGCGGGGCCATGATGACGCTCGCCCACGTGGCGATGTTCCCGCTGATGCTGGTCGCCATGCTCCGGCGCCGCGACGAGTACGCCGGCTGCGCGGCCTGACGACCGAGCCTCCGAGGGCATCGGGCGTGCCCCGTACTCGTTGGCACACGGTGGCGGTCAACGCGTACGGGGCACCGTCGGGAGTGCCGTCGGGAGTGCCGTCAGGAGTGGGTTTCCGAGGTCGTCCGGGTCCCGCGGGGCGGCTCGGTGCCGGGGCCGGTCGGGGTGAGCGGCCCGTCGTCCTCGCGCAGCACGTCGTCGGCCATCTGGTCGTACTCGGCCACCCGGCTCCTGCCCGCCTCGCCGAGCTGCTCGACCACCGCGGCGACCAGCGTTTCGAGCAGCGCGACCGCCGGGGTCAGCGAGTCGAACGGGGAAGGCGAGCGGACCTGGGCGGGCAGCACGACGTCCGCCACCGTGGCGGCGGGCGACAGCCACGGGTCGGTCAGCAGCACGATCTTCACGTTGCGCGCCGCGGCGGCGCGGGCGAAGGCGATCGTCTCGCGCTGGTAGCGCCGGTAGTCGAAGAGCACCAGCACGTCGCGGCGGCCCATGTCGAGCAGGTGGGCGGCGTGGTCGGCGGTGGACCCGGCGATGTACGTCGCGTTGGGACGCAACTGGTGCAGGTGGGCGATGAGGTACTGGGCCAGGATGGTGCTGAACCGGCCACCGGCCGCCGAGATGCGGCGGCCGGGGTCGGCCAGCAGTTCCGCGGCCTTGACCAGCTCCCCCTCGGGAAGCTGGTCGAAGGTCATGGCGGTGGCGTCCAGCAGCACCCGGCGGGACCGGCTCAGCACCCTGCCGGTGTCCTCCTCGGCACTGCCGTACTGGGCCAGGGGAGAGGAGTAGCGCTGCTGGGTCTCGCGTTTGAGCGCCTGCTGCAACTCCGGGTAGCCCTCGAAGCCCAGCCGGTAGGCCAGCCGCAGCACGGTGGCCGGGCTGGTCTGGGCCTGGCTCGCGACGGTCGCCAGCGGTTCCAGACCGGCGGTCGGGTAGCCCGCGAGCAGGGTGCGGGCTACCCGCTGCTCCGCACGGGGCAGCTTGGGCAGCACGTCGCGGAGCTGGGCCGCGACGGTGCGCGGCTCAGGGGTGCCGAGCATGTTGCCTCCTCATGGACGACCGCCGGATCGTGCGGCGCGTCGCAAGGAAGGGATCATGCCACGAACCGTATGAAAAGAGAACGTCGTCCTCGGACCGGGCGCCGCCCGGCGGACGTTCACCGCTCACCCGCCGCTCGCGGCCCATCGCCCACCGCCCATCGGCGATTCCCAGCCTCGCGGCCGTCCGGTGCTCACCGCTCGTCCGCGAGCCCGCACCAGTCGATCGCGGTCAGCGCGTAGGTCTTCGCCGACTGCACCAGCTGGGCGATCTCCACGTACTCGTTCTCCGCGTGCGCGGTGTAGCCGACGCCCGGGCCGTACACCAGGCCGCCGATGCCCTTGCGGTCCATCCAGGTCAGGTCGCACACGCCCATGAAACCGGTCGTCAGCGGCGGCTGCCCGCCGGCCGCCGTGGTGTGCGCGCCGACCAGCGTCGCGCTCAGCGGGGCGTCGTCGGGCAGTGAGTACGGCGGCCAGAGCAGCTTCCACTCGAACAGCGGCGGGTGCTCGCGCAGCCACGGGTCGGTGCGGCAGGCGTCCATGACCCGGGACTCGATCTCAGCCATGACCTCCTCGTTGGACCGGTCGGGGTGGTGGTAGACGCAGTACTCCACGACCAGCTCGTCGGCGAGGAAGAAGGGCACCAGGATGCCCGAGGGGTTGGCCCGCAGCACGCCGGGCAGCAGGTTGAAGTAGCCGGGCGGGAAGAGCGGGTGCCGGTTGTGCCGGGCCCAGTCGTCCTCCAGCGCGCGCAGCGCCTGGTAGACGACCCAGAACTTGTCGACGGTGTTGACGCCGAGCGCGTCGCCCTCCAGGGTCGGGTGCACGGTCATGCCCCGCAGCCCGGAGTGCGCGGTCTTGCCCTCCAGGGAGACGCTGAACCAGAGCAGGCCCGGCGTCACCGGCACCGACGCCGGCAGGGTGCCCGCCTGCCCGGACGGCTCGCAGACGATGGCCGCGTCCGCGCCGAACCCGGCCTCCAGCACCGCGGTGGTGCCCGCCTCGTGGTCGCCGACCTCCTCGCCGACGACGCCCTGCAGGACCAGGTCACCGGCCAGGCGCACGCCGGCCCCGCGCAGCGCGAGGGCCGCGTAGGCCGCGGCGACCAGGCCGCCCTTCATGTCCGTCGCGCCGCGCCCGATCACCGCGTCGTCGGTGACCTGGGCGCGGAACGGGTCGCCGCGCCACCGGTCGAGGCGGCCCGGCGGTACGACGTCGACGTGCCCGTTGAGCAGCAGCGACCGGCCGCCGCCGGCGCCGGACACGACGCCGCAGGCGTTGTCGCGGCCCCGCTCCACGGTGACCTTGGTGACCTCGGCCCCGGCCTCGGCGTACAGGTCGCCGAGCAGCGCGCTGACGTCGCCCTCCGCCCCGACGATCTTGTCGTACTCCTGGCCGGGATAGCGCGGGTTCACGCTGGGGATGGCGATCGCGTCGGCCAGGCTGGAGACCATCCGCTCGGCGAGCAGGTCGACCTGCTCCAGCACCCGGCGGGTCACGTCGTGTTCGGTGGTCATACGGTCTCCTTCGAGGTGGTGGGAAGGGGCTCCGGAGCGGGGGTGCGGGGCCGCCGGAGCGAGGTGAGGACGGAGTTCGCGATGCCGGCCAGGCCCTTGGGGGCGATCCAGAGCACCACGAGGATCAGCATGGCGATCACCATGTCGCGCCAGGCCCCGGCGTCCTGCAGCACGTCGGAGACCAGGGTGACGACCACGGCGCCGACGATCGGCCCGTAGACGCTGCCGCTGCCGCCCAGGAAGATCATGCTGAGCAGCAGGGTCAGGTAGCCGAAGCCGAAGACGTCGGTGCTGACCACGCCGTTGAGGAAGGCGTTGAAGCTGCCGGCCACCCCGGCCACGGCCGCGCCGATCATGAAGACGATCAGGTGCTGGCGCACCCTGGAGACGCCCCGGCTGGTGGCCAGCGCCTCGTTGTCGCGCAGTGCCAGCAGCGACATGCCCAGGGTCGAGCGGGTCAGCATCCGTACCAGCACGGTGACCGCGAACAGCAGCGCGGCACCGAGGAAGTAGTAGCCGATCCGGCCGTCGGCCCGCAGGTTGACGTCGCCCAGGCTGAGCCGGGGGATGCCGACGATGCCGTTGGATCCGCCGGTCAGGCCCGCCTGCCCGAGCACCAGGTAGATGCAGAGCTGGGAGAAGACGTACGTGGCCAGGCCCACGTAGATGCCGCGCAGCCGCAGCACCGGCAGGAACGCCACCAGCGAGGCCAGCAGGGCCGACAGCCCCGAGATCGGCAGGGCCAGCCACGGGTCGATGCCGGTGCGGGTGGCCAGGATGCCCGTGGTGTAGGCGCCGATGCCGAAGAACCCGATCTGGGCGAAGTTGAAGATGCCGGCGAAACCGAGGGTGAGGTTCCAGCTCATGGCGAGCACGCCGTACATCGTGAAGAGGATCAGCAGCAGCCGGGCGTGCGGGTCGGTGAAGACCAGTGGCAGGGCCACCAGGACTATCGCGTAGACCGGCCAGCCGGCCCAGGAGCGCAGGTTGGTCATGACGTTCACGCGCTCCTCACCCTGGTCCGCAGCAGTCCCTCGGGTTTGACCAGCATGATCACGATCATTGCGAGGAAGACCAGGACCGGGCTCCAGGAGAGCCCGAAGTAGTAGGTGGTGACGGCCTCGAGCAGGCCGATGGCGTACGCGCCGGCGATGGTGCCCGCCAGGCTGCCGGCTCCGCCGAAGGCGAGCACCACGAAGGCCCGCAGTAGCGGGTCGCCGCCCATGCCCGGGGAGATGAACTGCATGCTGCCGAGCAGCGCCCCGGCCACGGTGGCCAGGCCGATCGCGACCACGACCACGAAGACGTAGACCCGGCGCGGTGCGATGCCGAGCAGCTGGGCGTGCTCGCGGTTCTGTTCCAGCGCCCGTACGGTCAGCCCGATGCCGGTGCGTTTGAGGACCAGGGCCAGCAGGCCCACCAGCAGCGGGGCCAGCAGGATCGTGACGAGCTGGCTGCCCTGGGCGACCGCCCCGGCGACCTCGACGCGCGCGCCACCGAACGGCGGGAGCTGCTTGATCTCCGGCCCCCAGATCAGCTGGGCGCCGCTCTGCAGCAGCATCGTGGCCGCCAGCGTGGCGACCATCACCAGCATGTCGCCTCCTGGGCGCCGGATGAACGGGCTGACCAGCAGGAACTCGTAGGCCAACCCGATCAGCGCCATCGCCGCCACGGCGCCGAGCAGCGCGACCGCCACCGGCAGCCCGCCGGCGTCGAGCAGCGTCCAGGTCAGGTAGGCGCCGAACATCATCAGCGCGCCGTGCCCGAAGTTGAAGACCCGCAGCGTGGACCAGATCAGCGTCAGCCCCGCCGCCATGAGCATGTAGAGGCCGCCGAGGACGAGCGTGCTCGTCACGATGACACTAATGCCGTCCATCGGCGGTCCCTCCCAGGAAGAGCGACATCATCTCGTCGCGGCTGCGGCTGCCGTCCGACGCGCCGCTGTCCACCACGTCGCCGTGCAGGATGACGTGGTAGCGGTCGGTCAGGTCGAGCACCAGGTCCATGTCGCCGTCGATCAGGATGACCGACGAGACCTCGGCGCGGACCCGCACGATGCACTCGCTCAGCTCGTGCTTGACCTTCGGTGACAGGCCCAGCGTGGGCTCGTCGAGGATCAGCAGCGTGGGCCGGGCCATCAGGCCCATGCCGAGGCTGGCCATCTGGCGCTCCCCGCCGCTGAGCGTGCCGGTGAGTTGCCGGCGCCGTTCCTTGAGCTTGGGGAAGACCGAGAACACCTGGTCGATCCCGTCCCGCCAGGTCGAGGAGTGCCCGCTGGAGGACGCGGAGAGCCGCAGTGCCTCCTCCACGGTCAGTTGCGGGAACAGCCGCGAGCCCTGCGGCACGTGGATGAGCCCGCGCCTGACCAGGCTGCCGGGGGACTCGCCTCTGGTGTCCCGTCCGGCGAAGGCGATCGTGCCGGAGGCGGCCCGGTGCAGGTTGGAGACGCAGCGCAGCAGCGTGGTCTTGCCGTGGCCGTTCGGCCCCAGCAGCCCGATCGCCTCGTGCTGTCCGACGCGCAGCGAGATGCCGCGCAACACCTTCGCCTGGCCGTAGCCGGCGGTGAGGTTCTCCACGGTCAGCAGATCGCTCATCGCGCGGCCCCCGGTCCCAGGTAGGCTTCGACGACCCTCGGGTCGGACAGGACCTCGGCCGGCCGGCCGGTCACGATGATTCGGCCGCTGTCGAGGACCGCCATCCGGTCGGCGAGCGCCTCCAGCACCGACAGCACGTGCTCGATGATCACCATGGTGACGCCCGTGCCGTGCACACCGGCCAGCAACCGGATCAGCGCGTCCTGGTCGGCCGGGTCGAGGCCGGCCGCGGGCTCGTCGAGCAGCAGTACCGAAGGGCCGCTGACCAGCGCGCCGGCGATCATCAGGCGTTTGCGGTCGATCAGCGAAAGCCCGTCGGCCGGGCGGTTCAGATCACCGCCGAGCTCCACCGCGTCCAGCGCCTCCCGGCACCGGGCGGGGTTCCAGCGCCTGGCCCTGCCCGCGCCGCCGTACGCCGAGCCGATACGGACGTTCTCCATCACGCTCAGCGACTCGAAGACGGCCTCGGTCTGGAAGGTGCGCTTGAGACCGGCCTTGGCGATCCAGCGCGGCGAGCGGTTCTGGATCTCGTGACCGTCGAAGATCACCTTTCCGGAGTCGGGCCGGATCGGGATACCGGTGAGCAGGTTGAACAGCGTGCTCTTGCCCGCGCCGTTGGGGCCGGCCAGGCCGAAGACCTCGTCGCGCGTCACCGACATCGAGACGCCGTCGACGGCCCTGAGGCTGCCGAACGACTTGCCGACCTCGTGCGCGGCGAGGATGACCTGCGAGTTCCCGTTCACGACGCGACCTGCCCCGGCCCGCGCCAATCGCCCTGGGCGAGGAAACCGCCGTCGACCGGGAGCAGCACGCCGTTGACGAACGAGGCGTCCGGGGCGACCAGGAACGCGACCGCCGCGGCGATCTCGTCCGGTGAGCACTGCCGCCCGGCCGGCTGGCGGGCCGCCGCCGCCTCGCGCTGCCGCAGGGACTCCGCGGCGGCCTCGGCGTCGAGCAGGCTCCGCGAGTCGCCCATGTCGTTGTCGACGTAGCCGGGCAGCACGGCGTTGACCCGGATTCCCCGCGGGCCGCCCTCGACGGCGAGCTGCCGGGTCAGGTTGGCGATGGCGCCCTTGGCCGCGGAGTAGGCGGGGAAGGCCGGCAGGCCGGTGACCCCGAAGATGGACGACAGGTTGACCATGGCGCCCGCCCCGCCCGCGGCCAGCAGCGGGAAGGCCGCCCTGGCACACAGGAACGTCCCGGTGACGTTGACGTCCATGACCCTGCGCCACTCGGAGACCGGTACGCCGGTGACGCCGCCGCCGCTCTCCGCGATGCCGGCGTTGTTGACCAGGATGTCCAGGCCGCCGAACTCGTCCGAGGCCCGCGCGAACAGCGCCTCGACGCTGCCCTCGTCGGACACGTCCGCCGCCTGGAACACGCATGCGGGGCCGTCCCCCGACAACTCCAGGGCGGTACGTGTCCCGCGTTCCACGTCGACGTCGGCGATCATGACCCGCGCCCCCTCCGCGCGCAGGCGGTGCGCGATGGCCGCGCCGATCCCGCCCGCCGCGCCTGTGACCAGGGCGCGTTGCCCGGTCAGAGTGCTCGCCATCGCGATATCTCCCTCAATCTGCTGGTACTCGTGGTGTTGGTCGGCCGTGGTGGGCCGCGACCGGGTGGCCGTCTCGGCCGGCCTGTCTCATCCGCCGGGCAGGCCCACCCCGTACGGCTTCATCCGGTCGACGCCGGGGGACCACGCTCCGCCACCGCGCCGCGCGATGCCGTTGGGCCGGGCGAAGTGCCAGGTGGTGGGCTCCTCGGTGACGACCTGGACGTCGAACCCGGCGGCGGAGAGGTCGGCTGAGGCCCCTGCGTCGCGCGTGTCCAGCCAGACGCGGTCGCCCTCGGCGTGGATCCTCGGCGCCGAGATAGCCTCCTGGAGGTCCGCGCCGTCACGCCAGCGGGCGGCGATCTGGGCGACGGCGGAGATGATCCGCCGCCCGCCCGAGGCGCCGAGCGTCGCCTCGGCGTCCCCTGGGCCGGTCAGCACGACGGGGCTGACCGCGCTGAGCCCGGCCGCGCCCGGAGCGACGCTGGTCACCCGGCCGGGGCGGGGGTCGAAGTACATCATCCCGTCGTTCAGCACGATGCCGGTCTCCGGTTCCACCATGCGGGAGCCGAACAGGTCGAGCACCGTCTGGGTGAGCGAGACCGTCATGCCCTCGTCGTCGACCGCCGACATGTGCGAGGTGCACCCCGCCCTGGCGGAGCCGCCGGGAGGCGCGGGAGGGTTGTTCCCGCCCGCGATCCAGCGGGCCACCATCTCGTCGGCGTACTCGGGGGAGGCCAACCGGGCCCAGCTCGCCGGACCCTCCTGGGAGGTGGTGACCTCGCGCAGCCGGTCCTCGAAGGCGTGGGACAGCACCCGCGCCCACAGGCGAGCCCCCGGATCCAGCCCACGCCGCCGGGCGGCCTCGACCAGTTGCAGTGCCTCGATCACCGAGATCACCCCGGTGGCGTGCGGGCCGTACAGCCGCATCGGGCCGATCTCGACGGGCAGGACCTCGGACTCGTCGGCGACATACCCGGCGAAGTCCTTCTCCGACAGCAGGCCACCGGCCCCGGTGACGGCCGTCGCGATCGCGCGGGCGGCCCGGCCCAGGTAGAACGCGTCAGGGCCACCGGCGCCGATCTCGCGGAGCACCCGGGCCAGCCGGGGTTGGACGAGCCTGTCGCCGGGGCCCTGGGACGGGCCGCGCAGCGGCAGGCCGTCGGGCAGGAAGAGTTCCGAGGAGGAGGGGAAGGCCCGCAGCGTCCGGGCCTCGGCGCAGATCGCCGAGGAGGCGAACCAGTTGGTCTCGTGCCCCGCCTCGGCCAGTTCGATCGCCGGGGCGAGCACCTGGGCCAGTGGCAGGCGGCCGAACCTGGCGTGCGCCCGGCACAACGCGGCGACCGCTCCGGGGACGCCCACCGACAGCGGGCCGACGATGTTCGCGTCGTCACGCACGGCCGGCCAGTTGTACAGGCCGGTGCCGGTCGCGGACGCCGCCGGGGCGAACATCCGCGGGTGCGCCAGGCCCGGAGCCAGGATCGGGCCGCACACGACGGTCGCGGCCGGGGCGCCCGGCTCGCGCACCACCAGCCAGGCGCCGCCGCCGAGCCCGCTCATGTAGGGCTCGACCACTCCGGTGGCGAAGGCCGTGGCGACCGCCGCGTCCACGGCGCTGCCGCCGGCGCGCAGCATCGACGCCCCCGCGCGCGCCGCCCTCGGGTCGGGCGCGGTGACCATCCCGCCGGCTCCCCGGGGAGCGCCCGGCTCAGCCCTGCCAGGCATCGGCGATCTCGCTCAGCGTCGCGAACCAGACGTCGCCCGCCGCCAGCATCCGCTCGATCAACGCCTCCAGGACGAGCAGGTGGTGGGCTCGGCCGATGGTCTGCGGGTGCATGGTGAGCACGTAGACCGCGCCGGGAACCCGCTGGTGGGCGTAGTCGAAGATGGTGTTCCAGCGGTCTTCCATGTCGCGGTGGGAACCCAGCGGGGAGACCCCGGCAACGTACTCCACCGAGGGCCAGTCGTCGAGATACCACGACACGGGGATCTCCACGATCCGGCTCTCCGGGCCGAACTCGCTGGCCGACTCGTAGTTCACCGTGACCCGTCGGGGCCGGTACGGCTCGAACTCCCGGCCCATCAGCGAGCTGTCCCAGTCGAAGCCGAACTCCTCGAGCAGGCCCAGCGTGCTCTCGGAGAAGTCCCAGGCGGGCGAGCGGTAGCCGCGGGGGCGGCGCCCGACGACCTGCTCGTGCTGGCGCAGCGCGACCTCCATGAGCCGGCGCTCCTCGTCGGGCCCCAGGTCGGGCACGACCTCGTGGTAGCAGCCGTGCGCGGCGATCTCGTGCCCGGCCGCCAGGATCTGCTCGATGCGGTGCGGGAAGGTCACCAGGTCGTGGCCGGGGGTGGCCCAGGTCGCCGGCAGGTGGTTGCGGCCGAGCAGCTCCAGCAGCCGGGGCACCCCCTGCTCGGCGCCGAAGTCACCACGCGACAGGTAGGACGGCGAGGTGCGGCCCATGGTGCCCATCCAGGGGGAGTGGGCGTCGAAGTCGAAGGTCAGCGCCACGGCCATCCGCTTGCCCGGCGGCAGCGCCAGGGGAGCCGAGGTCACTTCTTCATCCACGGCGGGAGCTGGAAGGAACCCGACTTGTACTTCTCAGGGGCGATCAGCACCCGCTTCTCGTCCTGGAACTGGAAGGACTGCAGCGGCACGTAGTCGTCACCCTGCTTGGCCAGGTGCGTGGCCTGGTCGAACACGATCCGGCCGGAGGCCCGCTCGCTGTCGCTCTTGCCGATGGCGGCACCGATCGCCAGCGCGTCGTCGGGGTCGCCGACCTCGCGCAGCGCATCGGCGTAGATCATGGTCTCCACGTACGTCATCACGCCCTGCGGGTCGACGTTGTCGGTCCCGTACGCGGCCTGCCAGTCCTTCTGCAGCTGCGCGGCCGGCGGGTAGCTGGGCGAGGGCACCATGCCCGCGAGGTTGTTGAACAGCACGCCCTCGGCCTGCTGCTTGGTCAGCTCGAAGAACTGGGGCTGGTTGGGGCCGTACTGCATGAAGACCAGGGACTCGGTGGGCTTCTGCAGGAACTGCTGCAGGAAGCTGGCCTCGTTGGAGACCTGGTAGTCGGTGTTGACGATGAAGTCGGGGTCGGCCGAGCGGATCTTCCCGAGGACCGTGCCCCAGTCGTTGACCGTGCCGAACGGCACCTTCTCCTGGCCGGCGATGCTCCAGCCCTTGGCCTTGAAGTGCTTGACCAGGCCGTCGGCGATGTTCTCGCTGTAGGGGTTGTCGGAGCGGACGATGAACGCCGACTTGTTGCGCGGCTTCCACAGCCCCTGCTCGGCCCAGGACTCCGCCAGGTCGACCGGCTCGGTGCCGTAGGCGTCGTAGTCAGGGGTGATCGACCAGACCGTGGGGTACTTCGCCGGGTCCTTCTCGATGATGGCCTGGGTCTGCGCGGTGTTGCCGCCGATGAGGTAGACCTTCTCCGCCGCGGCGAACTCGTCGATCTCGAAGTTGGACGTGGAGGCGTAGCCGGTGACGACCGCCTTCACCGACTCGTCGTCGGTCAGGGTCTGCACGCCCTTGGTCACCGCGTCGTTGGACTGGCTCTGCACATCCACGACCTTGAGCTTGAACGTGTACCCGTTGACGCCACCGGCCTCGTTGAGCTGCTTGATGGCCAGCTCGGCCCCCTGCTTCATGCCCAGACCGTCGGATGCCAGGCCCCCGGTCAGCGGGGCGAGCAGGCCGATCTGGATCTCCTTCGCGCCGGCCGCGCCGCCGGTCTCCGCGGCGGAGGTGTCGGGGGAGGTGGAGGAGGAGCAGGCGGTGAGCGCCGCCAGGGCGCCGGTCACCGCGACGGCGGTGATCGCCCGGATGGGCGTCCGGGGACGGAGGAAGGGGGAACGGGCCACGGTGAAGCCTCTCTGCGTCTGTGGGACGAGGGGACGAACGCATGCGGGACATGCCGGAGGGCGTCACATGCCTGTTTTGCAACGTTCTGTCACTGTCGACAATTGAAACGTATGTTGCATCCTGCGGCAAAGGCTAGACCTGTAAAAGGTTTGTTACTTAAACTCGATCCGTCGTACCGCTCTGATCTCGTAAAACATGGATCAGCTCGGCGGCAGGGCCGTTCCGGCCAGGAAGCCTCCGTCCACGTCGAGAACACTCCCCGTGATGAAGGAGGAGTCCGGATCGGCGAGGAACACGCACGCCCGCGCGATCTCCGCCGGCGTGCCCATGCGGTGCACCGGCTGCCCGGCGACCAGTGCCGCCACGTACTCGGCCGAGAGCGCCACGGTGGCCGGGACCTCGATCAGCCCGGGGGCGACGGCGTTGACGGTGATCTGTGACGGGGCGAACTCCAGCGCCAGGACCCTGGTGAGCATCTCCACCGCCGCCTTGGACGAGCAGTAGTGGGCGGCGCCCACTCGGGCCGAGCGGGCCGCGCCGGAGGAGACGTTGACGATCCGGCGCCCGCCCCCGAGGGAGCCGGAGGTATGGGCGAAGGCCTGCGAGGCCAGCATCACGCCGCGGACGTTGACGGCGAACACCTCGTCCCACTCCGCGGCGGTCATCTCGAGGACCGGGGTGTTCGGATAGACCCCGGCGCAGTTGACCAGCACGTCCACCCCGCCGTGCAGGGCGGTCGCCTGCTCGAAGGCGGCGGTCACCGACCCCGGGTCGCGCACGTCCAGGCGCACCGCCGAGGCCGTCGCCGGTGAGCCGCCCGGGACGGCGGCGAGTTCCGCGGTGACCCTCGCCATGCGCGTCTCGTCGAGGTCGGCGACGACGACCGTCGCCCCCGCCTCGTGGAACGCCCCGGTGATGCCCCGGCCGATGCCCTGGGCTCCGCCGGTGACCAGGACGACCGTCCCGTTGAGCCTGCCGGGAGAGAAGCTGTCCGTCATGGGATGCCTTCCGGTGATGCCGGGCGGGAGCGGCCTCCTGCCGGCTCGACACATATGACCTGGGCGTTTCTGTCAGGGCTATCAGGTAACACGCATGCTAAGTTTCATTCCGCCGCCTTGACCATACATGTGAACCATATGTTTCACTTAGGGCGGCCGGGACGCGAGGTGCGGACCGGACTGGGAGGAGAGAGCCGATGACGACAGGGACCGCCTTCGTGGCGACCTGTGACCTCGCGGCCCAGGTGCGGGGCCGGGCTACCCCGGTGGCCCGGCTGGACCAGACGTTGCGTACCGGAGTGGGGTGGGTCCCCGCCGATCTGGCGCTGACCTGTTTCGGCCACCTGGCCGACGACAACGTCTTCGGCTCGGTGGGCGACCTGAGGTTGCTCCCCGACCCCGCGACGGCCGTCGACCTGCCCGCCGACGGTCCGGTGCCGGGCACCCGCCTCTACCTCGCCGACCAGACCGGCCTGGACGGCAGCCCCTGGCCCGGCTGCCCGCGCGGCTTTCTCGCCCGCGCGCTGGCGGACCTGAGGGAGATCGCGGGCCTTGAGGTGAACGCCTCCTTCGAGCACGAGTTCATGCTCGGCGGCCAGGCCGAGGCGCCGCCCTTCTCCTTCCAGCGCCTGCGCGGCGCCGAGCCGTTCGGCACCGACCTGGTCGCGCTGCTGGAGACGGCCGGGCTGGAGCCGGAGAGCTGGCTCCCCGAGTACGGGGACGGCCAGTTCGAGATCACCCTGCGGCCCGCCCCCGGAATGGTCGCCGCCGACCGGGCGGTCCTGCTGCGCGAGTTCGTCCGCGACCTCGCCCGCCGCCGGGGGCACTCGGTCACCTTCGTCCCGCTGGCCGACCCCGCGGGCGTCGGCAACGGCGTCCACGTGCACTTCTCGCTCCGCGAGGTCGGTGGCGGCCCGGTGATGTTCGACGCCGGAGCACCCGGCAGGCTCTCCTCGACCGCGGCCAGGTTCGCGGCCGGAATCCTGCGGCACGCCGGTGCGGTGGTGGCCGTCACCGCGCCCAGCGTCGGCTCCTACCTGCGGCTCACCCCGCACCGGTGGAGTGCAGGCGGGGTCTTCCTCGCCGAGCGCAACCGCGAGGCGCTGCTGCGCATCGCGCCGACCGTCGAGATCGGCGGCGCCGACCCCGCGGGCCAGCTCCACCTGGAGTACCGGGCGGCGGACGCCACGGCCAACCCGTGGCTGGTGCTCGGCGTCCTGATCCGCGCCGGCCTCGCGGGACTGGCCGGGGCCGAGCCCGCCCGGGTGTGGCCGGAGACCGCGACCGAGGCCGACCTGGCCGAAGAGCCCGCGCTCCCCGGCTCCCTGCCTGAGGCCCTCGCCGCGCTGGAGGCCGACGAGGTCGCCCGAGGCTGGTTCCCCCACGAACTGCTCCACACGTTCCTCGCCGTGCGACGGGCCGAGCTGGCCTGCGTCAAAGGACTGCCCGACCACGAGCTCTGCCGGAAGGTCGCCGATGTCTACTGAGAACTTCTCCGGGGACGTGGCCGGCGACCTGGAGAGCGTGCTCGCCACCCTGCCCCTGGTCGACCACCATGTACACGGTGCCTCCTCGGGAGACCTGGGCCGCGGTGAGTTCGAGACGCTGGTGACCGAGTCCGACCGGCCGATCCCGGCGTTCATGACCCAGTTCGACTCCCAGCTCGGCTTCGCGATCCGCCGCTGGTGCGCGCCGGTCCTCGGCCTGCCCGCCCACGCCGCACCGGAGGAATACCTGGCGCGCCGCACCGAACTGGGCGCCGCCGAGGTGAACCGGCTGCTACTGGCCGCCAGCGGCATCGGCCGCTTCCTGCTGGAGACCGGTTATCGGGGCGACGACGTCCTGGACCCGGCCGGGATGACGGAGGCGTCGGGGCGGCCCGCGCACGAGGTGGTCCGCATCGAGCGGGTGCTGGAGCAGGTGGCCGCCTCGGGGGTCTCGGCCGCGGAGCTGCCGGGCCGCTTCCGCGAGGAGTTGGAGCGCCGCACCGCCGACGCCGTCGGCCTCAAGAGCATCGTCGCCTACCGGCACGGCTTCGCCTTCGACCCGGCACCACCCGGTGACCGGGAGGTCGCCCTGGCGGCGGACCGCTGGCTGTCCGCCGGTGAGGCGAGCGGCCAGTGGCGGGTGGACGACCCGGTGCTGCTCCGCCTCGGACTCTGGGCCGGGGTGGAGCGCGGGCTGCCGCTGCAACTGCACGCCGGTTACGGGGACCCCGATGTGGAACTGCACATGTGCGACCCGCTGCTGCTCACCCGCTGGCTGAAGCTCATCGAGCCGCACGGCGTGGACATCCTGCTGCTGCACTGCTACCCCTACCACCGCAACGCCGGTTATCTCGCGCAGGTCTTCCCGCACGTCTACTTCGACGTCGGTCTCGGCGTCAACTACACCGGCAGCCGGTCGGACGCGCTGATCGCCGAGTCGCTGGAACTCGCGCCGTTCGCCAAGACCCTGTTCTCCTCGGATGCCTGGGGCCCGGCGGAGCTGCACATGCTGGGAGCGCACCTGTTCCGCCGCGGGCTCGGCCGGGCACTGCGCGGGTGGGTCGACGCCGGCGAGTGGGCCGAGGAGGAGGCCGTCCGGGTGGCCACCATGATCGGTGTGGACAACGCCCTGCGCGTCTACGGTCTGGACCCGGCCAAATGATCGAGCCTCTTGCCTTCGGCTCGGCCGCCGACTCCGTCGAGGCGAGGCTCCGGGCGGCACTGGAGCGCCGGCTGCCCGCCGCGACGGAGCTGCGCCGCCGGCTGCACGCCCACCCCGACCTGTCGGGGGAGGAGGGGCCGACCCGCGACCTGATCCTGGCCGAGCTGCCCGGACGCCCGGTGGACGCGGTGGCCGGTACGGGCGCGCTGGTGCGTGTCGGCGGCCCCGGGCCCGCGGTCGCGGTACGGGCCGAACTCGACGCGCTGGCGGTGACCGAGCGGACCGGCGTCGACTGGGCGTCCGGGAGGCCGGGCCGCATGCACGCCTGCGGGCACGACGTGCACCTCGCCGCCCTGGTGACGCTCTGCCACGCGGTCGGTGACACCCCCGGCGCGCCCCCGCTGGTCGCGATGCTCCAGCCGCGCGAGGAGACCTACCCCTCCGGCGCCCACGACATCGCCCGGTCGCCGTCGCTGGCGGAGCACCAGATCACCGCCATCATCGGTGCGCACGTCCAGCCCACCCTGCCGCGAGGCGAGGTCGCGGCCACCCCCGGCACGGTGAACGCCGCCGCCGACGAGTTCACGGTCGTGGTCAGGGGCCGCGGCGGGCACGCCGCCTACCCTCATCTGACCAGCGATCCGGTGCTCGCGCTCGCGCACGTCGTCGTCGCCCTGCAGCGGGTGGTCAGCCGTGACGTCGACCCGACCAGCTCGGCGGTCCTCGGCGTCTCCACGCTGGCGGCCGGCAGCGCGGCCAACGTCGTGCCCGACGAGGCCACGGCCGGCGGTACGGTCAGGGCGCTGAGCGAGCGCATCCGCGACCAGGTGCACGCCCGGCTGGAGGAGGTCGCGGACCTGGTCGCGCGGGCCCACGGCTGCGAGGCGAAGGTGAGCATCACCCGGGGGGAGCCGGTCCTGTACAACGACTCCGGGCTCGCCACCCGAGCCGGTGCCCACCTGACCCACCTGGGCCTCACGCTCTCGCGGCCGCTGCTCTCCTTCGGCGCCGACGACTTCTCCTATCTCTCCGCGGTGCTGCCCGGCCTGATGATGTTCGTCGGGGTCGGTGACGGTACGGACGTACGCATGCACAGCGCCGATTTCCTGCCCGGCGACGACGCGGTACGCGATGTCGCGCTGGCCATGCTGGCGGGTTACCTCGCGGCGGCGGAGAAGATGTAGCCGCGAAGGACGCTCAGCCGGCGGCGTGTTCCCAGTAGGGGTCGCGGTAGAGCATGACCGAGGTGCCGCGCAGGAGTTCGTCGGGGGCGGAGAGCAGCACGAGTTCGCCCCTCGCCTCCAGGGTGCGCAGGACGTCGCGGACCCGCGGGCCGACCGGCAGCCGGCCCACCGGGAGGTTGAGGGTGTCGCGGACCAGGTCGGCCACCTCGGAGAGCCGGAACGGCTTGGTGAAGCCGGCGATGAGTCCGCGGACGAACTCGACGGTGATCACCGTCTCGGCCTCGGCGTGGGCGAGCTGCCAGGTCAGCTGCGCCCTGCGCCGGCCGGTTCCGGCGCAGGCCGTGCACTGCTGGGAGAAGTCGGGCACGATGTTCTCGACGGTGCTGCCCAGGCAGGTGGTGCACTGGTTGGTCTCCGACGCGTGCAGCTCGGCCGCGGCCCTGTCGGCCAGTGGCCTGCCGCACAGGCAGAGATAGACCCGGAACCCGCCGCGTACCAGGACGAGGTCGTCGGCATCGTCGGGTATGTCTTCCCAGAGCGCGGTGATCGTGTGGATTCTCATCGTTGTGCGACTCTACCCATTTCACCGCAGTGTGACAGGGACCAGTCTCATCGGAGCGCTCCACAACCACTCCTCGGTGATGTAGGTGGAGGTCAGCAGCGTCATCAGGCCCAGGGTGCGCTCGGTCGCGGTGGAGGGGTGGGCGCCGCAGTCGCCGAAACGGCACATCCACAGTTCGACCATGCTGCTGTCGGAGAGCTGCTCGTGCACCGAGGGCCGTCCGGCGGGGAGCCCGTCCCGCCAGATGTCGACGGACGCGCTGGCGAACGGGAAGGCCCCGGCCAGCACTCCGCCGCCCGAGGTGACGGCACGGCCGACCCCGTCGTGCACCGGCAGGATGCCGTCGGACTGGAAGAGCACCACCCCACCCCCCGGCGGGCTGGCCACCCGCAGGACCTCCACGGGGGAGGCGTGCTCGGCGCTCCACAGCTCGCCGGTCGAAAGCGGCGGGCACGACTCCGGCACGGCGCCCAGGCGGCGGATGACCTCCTCCTCGGTCACCTCGCCGACGAAGGCGACGCACAGTCCCTCGTTGTAGTCCTCGTAGGAGAACATCATCGCGTCGACGGTGTCCTGGAGCTCGCGGAGCCTGGGGCTGACGGTGGGAGCCCCAGGCAGTTGGGCGAACAGGTCGGCCAGTTCGGTGAAGAGCGCCTGGGAGCCGGGGGAGCGGCCCGCGATGCACGGCCGCCAGGGGTCCGCGCCCGCGGCGAGCAGGACCCGCACGGCGTCGTCCCAGCCGTGGCGCACGGCCTCCCAGAGCGGGGTGGCGCCGTCGGCGTCGACGGGGTCGACCTCCGCGCCCGAGGCCAGCAGCAGCTCTATCACCTGGACGGCACCCTCCTGGGCGGCCCGGTGCAGGGGCGTCGTGCGCAGCCACGGTAGCCACTGCCCGGGATCGAACCCGCTCGCCAGTCGCCGGCGGATCCGCGCCAGGTTGGTGTCGCACCACGCGTCGACGTCCTCGGCCCACTCGTTGTCGCTCACTTCATCCCATTTCGTGGTATTGAGTGAATCCAACCAGGTCCGGACGACAGTTTTCGATCAGTGCCTCGCGGGAGAGCCGGTCGGCGGCGCGGGTCGTCTCGGGAAGGCGGTAGCGGGGTGTCAGGTTCAGCACGTTGTGGCAGGCCGTGGCGAGGTCGACACGGTGTCCCACGGAGACGAAGACGGGCTTGACCCCGTGCCGGGTGCGCAGCACGCGGCCGACGACGTCGCCGTCCAGCGTCAGGTCGGCCCACGAGCCCCGCTCGGGCGCGGGCGTGGGATAGGTGCCGACGAAGGCGGTCTTGCCGACCCCGATCGTGGGCAGTCCGGTGAGCACGCCGAGGTGGCAGGCCAGACCGAAGCGGCGCGGGTGCGCCAGGCCGTATCCGTCGCAGACGACCAGGTCGGGGGTCACGGAGAGCCGTTCAAGGGCGTCCAGCAGGGCGGGAACCTCCCGGAAGGCGAGCAGCCCGGGGACGTAGTCGAAGGCCACCCTCCCGCTGACGGCGACCTCTTCGACGATCTCCAGCGTCGTCCCGTCCAGCACGGTCACCGCCGCCGCCAGCCGGTCCCTGTCGTAGGCGACATCCACTCCCGCGACCCTGGCCGGACTGCGGGGACCGGGGCCGGTCAGGTCGAGCAGTGCTCTGAGCTCGTCCTGGATGGCTTCGGCCTCCATGACAGTGCGCGGCATTTGTACCTTCATAACTACATGATCGCTACTTTTACAGTATGACGTTATATTTTGGGGCTGTTCGTCTTCTTTGGTGACCGGTGAAGTCGCCGTGCGGCGTCCCACCCCCAGCGGTGCCCTCCGGTCCCGGGTTCTCATGCTGCCGGGCGGGTCCTGCCCATGGTGTGACGGGAGCGGTGGCGGAGCCGGGATCGTTCCTCATGATGCCTTCCGGTCCCCGTTCGTCGCGACGCTGGGCGGGTTCCGCCCAAGGCATGACGGGAACAGCCGCGGAGCCGAGATCGTTCTGCAGGCACTGGCGACTTCAGGAGCGTGGGCCGCATGGCGGGCAGCAGATCGATCGGGCGTCTCCTCGTGGGCGGGCTGGCACTGGCCGCCGCCGGATGGGCGTTGAAGGACATCCCCGCGGAACTCGGGGGCAGGGCCAGGGGGGAGCGGCTGGAGCGGATGCGCCGCTCGCCGCAGTTCCACGACGGCCTCTTTCGCAACTCCACGCCCGGCGTCTTCGTACCCTCGCCGCAGAGCGCGCGGGAGATCGCCTGGAACATGCTGCACAACCGCGAGGAGCGCCGCCCGGCCACGCCGGTCCCGGTGGTGACCGCACCGGTGGGTGGGCCGTCCCCGACCGGGCTGAGCGTCATCTGGTACGGTCACGCCACCGCGCTGCTGGAGATCGAGGGCCGCCGCGTGCTCGTCGACCCGGTGTGGAGCAGGCGCGCCTCGCCCTCCCAGCTGGTCGGCCCGCGGCGCCTGCACCCGATGCCGGGGCCGCTGGCAGGCCTCCCGCCGCTCGACGCGATCGTGATCTCGCACGATCACTACGACCACCTCGACCGTGCGACGGTACGCGGCCTGCTCACGCTGCAGACCGCGCCGTTCCTGGTGCCGCTGGGGATCGGCGCCCACCTGGAGCGCTGGGGCGTGCCCGCCTCGCGGATCGTCGAGCTCGACTGGGACGAGGAGGCGAGCGTCGCGGGCCTGCGGTTCGTCGCGACCGCCGCCCGTCACTTCTCCGGTCGCACCCTCAACCGCAATGTCACCCTGTGGGGCTCCTGGGTCATCGCCGGCCGGGAGAGGAAGGTCTTCTACGCCGGCGACTCCGGGTACTTCGACGGCTACGCCGGGATCGGCGCCGCGCACGGCCCGTTCGACCTCACGCTCATGCCGATCGGCGCCTACAACGCCGCCTGGCCCGACATCCACATGAACCCGGAGGAGGCGGTCAACGCCCACCTCGACCTGGGCGGCAGGCTGCTCCTCCCGGTCCACTGGGCGACCTTCACCCTGGCCACGCACCCCTGGGCCGAACCGGTCGACCGTCTCTGGCGCGAGGCCAAGGCCCGTGACGTCCGCCTCGCCGTCCCCCGCCCGGGCGAGCGCGTCGACACCGCCGACGTCCCGCTGCTGGAGAGCTGGTGGGAACTGCTGCGCGGCGGCGAGACGGGCCGCCGGCCGCGACAGCCGTCGCTCCCTCCCTCCCCGAGACTCTGAGCGACGAGCTCACCCACCGCTGCTCCGGCGGCCGGGTGCGCCTGACGGCCGCGACGGAGGTTCAGGCCATCGCGGTTCTCGTTGACAGGCGAGTGCGGACGACGAGATCGTGCACCGCGTCCGCCGACGGCGCGATGTCGGGAAGGCGGGAGGCGTCTCGCGCCTCCTCCAGTTCCCCGGTCAGCCGGGTGACGTCGCCCGCCAGTCGTTCCGGTTCCGGCGCGTCCGCCGGCAGCGGGCCGTGCTCGGCGGAGCGCTTGGCGGCGATCAGGTCACCGAGATACGACGGCCCGCCGGAGAGCCGGGTGAGGTCGGCCTCCAGCTCTCCGGTGCGCATCAGACGGATGCCGGTGAGCAGCACACGGAAGGTGTAGAGCAGCGGCTTGAGCTCGCCGGAGCGCTCGAACAGCCGCCACTGGGTGCGGGCGAATCCCAGGTAGTGGTGGGCATGGTGGCGGGTGACGCAGCCGGGGGCGACGGCGATCATCTCCCGGTGGACCGGCGAGGTGGCCACCACCAGCGGGGAGAGCAACTGTTCCAGCACATAGCCGTTGCGGCGCAGCAGCAGGCGGCAGAACTTGGCCAGGTCGTGGGTGACCAGGTCCACCTCGACACCGTCGCGCACCCAGGAGCGGGTGAGGGTCTCGCTTCCCGTCCGCAGGCCGACCACCTCCTCCAGCGGCAGCAGGTGAACACCGCGCAGGTCGACGTCGGAGTCGGTGGAGGGGAAACCGTACAGGTGCGCCCCGCTGATCGTGGCGAAGGCGGTCGGGTGTGTCTGCCCGGCGGGGATCTCGGCCAGCCAGGACGGCAGGGTAACGGTCACAGCGCCGCCTCCCTTGTGCTCGCCAGATATTCGTCCACGCGCCGCCGGTCGGGTTCGGCCGGCAGCGTGCCCGTACCGTCGAACCTCGCGGTCAGCTCGGAGCGCCAGCGGTCGACCTCATCCCAGGAGAGCTCTCCCCGCCGTACGGCGAGCAGCCGGTCGCGGTGGGCGTCCATCCGGACCAGGGGCTCGCCGTGGCGGATCAGGTGCAGGCCGCTGATCAGCAGGCGGACCATGTGCATGGCCTGCTTCCATCTGGGACGCTCGGGGTCCAGCCGGCGGAACTGGGCGTTGGCGTATCCGACGAAGGTCTGTCCGGCTCGTCCGGAGACGAAGGCGTCCCGGATGGAGAGCAGTTCCTCGCCCGCGGCGGTGGCGTGCTCGACGACCGGCGACCACAGACACTCCAGGACCGTCGGGTTGGCCTCCAGCGCAAGCGCGCAGAACCGCTCGACCTCCCACGAGAACTGCTCGGGCAGCGGCCCCTCGACATGCGTGGGCGGTTTGGCCAGCCGCCAGAACAGCCGGGTCGGCGCCACGAAGACCCCGCGCCGGTCGACGTCGGACTCCTCGCTCTCCAGCCCGTATGCCCGCGAGCCGACCACCACCGACAGCACCGAGTGATCCGGGACGTACCGTACTTCCATCCGCACAGCCTGCCAGGCCCGGGCCCGGCGCCGGTACGGGTTTTCCCCGGCGCTCATTGACCGGGTGCGGCGTGCCGGCGAGCGCCTCCCGAACGGATCCGGTGGTCGGTGCGCGCGTCAGTACAGGTTCTCGCGGGCGTCGATGCTCAGGTCGTCGTCGATGAGCTTGGCCGACCACTCCAGGTCCAGCTGCTCCTTGAAGATCCGGCCCAGCGTGGGCCGCGCCCCGCGGTCCGGCCACCGCTCCGGCTGCCAGAGCGCCGAGCGCCGGAAGGCCTTGGCGCAGTGGAAGAAGCACTCCCGCACCTCGACGCTGACCGCCAGCGTGGGAACCTTCCCCTTCACCCGCAGGCCTTCCATGTACGGGGCCTGGCTGACCACCCGCGCCCGCCCGTTGACGCGCAGGGTCTCCTCGGTGCCCGGCACCACGAACAACAGGCCGACCTGCGGGTTGGTGACGATGTTGCGCAGGCTGTCGAGCCGGCGGTTGCCGGGCCGCTCGGGGATCACCAGCGTGTGGTCGTCGAGGACCAGCACGCCGCCGGGTTCCTCGCCGCGCGGGGAGACGTCGCAGGTGCCGTCGGATCCCGAGGTCGCCAGCAGCAGGAAGGGCGAGGTGGCGATGAAGTCCCGGGCGTTCTCGTCGAGGTGACCGATGTCCTTGCGCAGGGCGACCTCGCCGACCTCGCCGACGATCCGGCGGAGTTCTTCTTCCGAGTTGACCGTGACGATCGGGCCGGTCTCACCGATATCGAGGGAAGGCATGAAGTAAGGCTAACCTTCCTTGATCCTTGCCTCAACGGCACCCTTCCCGCCCGATGCGCGTATGGGGGTTCCGCGAGCGGGAGGGAGGAGCCCAGGCGCGGCGACCGGGTTGCTTCACACCCCCCGAAGGGCGCATGGCGTCCCGCGGGCGGCGACCGATTCTCCCGAATACACCCCGGAACTCGCGCTTAACGCGAGATAGCCGCCTATTCGTTATATCTTTGATCTTGCAGGTCAAGATTGCTTCGCAGGAGATTGACCGGAGTTGTCAGGTTTATGCGACCCTCTGGGAGCTTCCTCCGATGAACAGATGGAAGACGATCATCGTCGCGCTGGCGGTCATCCTGCCGGCCGGTGTCCTGCCGGCCGCCGCCTCACCCGCGGTGGCCGCCCGATCCGCGGCCCCCCTGATAGAGAACGGCGAGACCCAGCCGGTCTACTCGCGCGCCGACGCGCTTACCGAGACCGTGTTCGTCGAGGTCGCCGGGGTCGACAGTGACGCCGACGGGCTCCCCGACCGGGTCGCCGTCGACATAATGCGGCCCAAGGAGACCGAGTCCGGGATGAAGGTCCCGGTCATCATGGAGGCCAGCCCCTACTACGCGGGCGGCAACGACGTGCCCAACCACGTCGTCGACCTCGACGGCTCCGACCCCGCGGGCATGGAGTACCGGCGCAACAAGTTCAACGACCTGCACGACGAGATGTTCGGCGACGGCTCCGACGTGGCCCGCGCGGTCGCTCCGCCCTTCCGCGGCTACTACGACAACTACTTCGTGCCGCGCGGCTACGCGATCGCGCTGGTGGAGAACCTCGGCTCGGGCCGGGCGACCGGCTGTCCCACCACCGGCCTGGACAACGAGACCGCGGGTCCCAAGGCCGCGATCGACTGGCTCAACGGCCGTGCCCGCGGATTCGACGCGGCCGGCAACGAGGTCAAAGCCGGCTGGTCCACCGGGAACGTCGGCATGATCGGTGTCTCCTACAACGGCACGCTGCCCAACGCCGTCGCCGCGACCGGGGTCAAGGGCCTCAAGGCGATCGTGCCGATCGCGGCCATCTCCTCCTGGTACGACTACTACCGGGCCAACGGCGGGGTCGCCTGGGTGAGACAACGGCTGATGTTCTCGGTATGCACACCCGGAGTCGGCAGGACCGACCCAAGTC
>NZ_JBEOZN010000138.1:0-24714 GCF_040298085.1 Streptosporangium sp. NPDC001681
CGGGGGGTGGGCCCGCCCCCCGCCGCCCCGGGGGGGCCCCCGCCCCCCGCCCAAACCCCCCCCCCCGGGGGGGGGGGGGGGGGGGGCGGGGGGGCCCCCCCCCCCCCGCCCCCCGCGGGGGGGGGGGCCGGCGACCCCGCCCCTCGGGACAGACCGTCGGACGAGCCGACGGGTGAGCCTTCGGGGAAACCGTCCCAGGACGGTTCCGAGCAGCCCGAGGAGCCCTCCTCGGGCGACCGGGGAGAGGACGACCAGGGAGGACAGGACGACGGGGGCGAGGGGGCCGAGGAGGGTTCGGGCCAGGGCGACGCGCCGGGCCGGGGGCAGCAGGGCGACTCCCCCGACCAGATCGCCCCAGACGCCGGGGCGGTCGCCCTCGGCGCGAGCGCCCGGGGCAGGGCCTGAGAAACCACCGGAAACGGTGAACCCGGCAACGGCCGGACGCGCCGGCAGGGCCACCGGCGCGAAGGCACGCCCGCCGCGGGGACCGGCGGGCCGCGCTAGGACTCGGCGGCGACGACCTTCAGGGCGTGGGCCAGGTCGTCGGGGTAGGCGGTGGTGAAGGAGACCCACTCGCCGGTGGTGGGATGCTCGAAGGCCAGGGAGACCGCGTGCAGCCACTGCCGGCTCACTCCCAGCCGCGCGGCCAGGGTCGGGTCGGCCCCGTACAGCATGTCGCCGACGCACGGGTGGCGCAGCGCCGACATGTGGACCCGGATCTGGTGGGTCCGGCCCGTCTCCAGCTTGATGTCCAGCAGCGACGCCGCGCGGAACGCCTCGATCGTGTCGTAGTGGGTGACCGACTCCTTGCCCCCCGCCACGACCGCCCAGCGGCCGTCCCCGACGGGGTGGCGGTCGATCGGCGCGTCCACGGTGCCGCGGTGCGGGTCGGGGTGGCCCTGGACCAGCGCGTGGTAGCGCTTGTCGACGGTGCGCTCCTTGAAGGCCCGCTTCAGGTGGGAGTAGGCGTGCTCGCTCTTGGCGACGACCATCGCGCCGGTGGTGTTGGCGTCCAGCCGGTGCACGATGCCCTGGCGCTCGGCCGCGCCGCTGGTGGCCACCCGGTGGCCGGCGCCGAGCAGGCCGCCGATCACGGTGGGTCCGGTCCAGCCGGTGGTCGGATGGGCGGCCACGCCGACGGGCTTGTTGACGACGACGATGTCGTCGTCCTCGTACACGATGTGCATGCCGGGCACGGGTTCCGCCACCGGCATCGGCGCGGTGGGCGGCGGCGGGAGGGTGACCTCCAGCCAGGCGCCCCCGTGGAGCCGGTCGGACTTGGCCGCGGTCGAGCCGTCCACCAGCACGTCACCGGCGACGATCAGCTCGACCGCCCGGGTGCGGGAGAGGCCGAACAGGCGCGACAGGGCGGCGTCGAGACGCTCGCCCTCCAGCCCGTCGGGGACGGGGAGACTCCGCCGGTCAGCCATTGCCGTTCTCCTTCGCTTCCTTCTCGGCTCCCGTGTCGCGCGTGCCGTCGATCTGGTAGCCCCGCCAGGCGAGGAAGACCGCCAGGATGCCGCCGCAGACGATCGCCGAGTCGGCGATGTTCCAGACCGGGAAGTGGCCGGGGAAGGTCTCCACGAAGTCGACCACGTGTCCCTGCAGCGGTGCGGGCCTGCCGGAGCCGAAGCCCGAGGGCCAGCGGAAGATCCGGTCGGTGAGGTTGCCGAGCGCCCCGCCGAGCAGCAGGCTCAGCGTGATCGCCCAGGGCAGGCTGCGCAGGTTGCGCGCGGTACGCAGGATCGCCACCACGACGGCGGCCGCGACACAGGTGAAGACGATCGTCATCCCGGTGCCGAGGCCGAAGGCGGCCCCGGAATTGAAGATCACCCGGAACTGGAGCACGCCGGGGATGACCACGATGGGTTCCCTGCCCTCCAGGGTCTTCAGTACGAGGGTCTTCGTGGCGAGGTCGAGGGCGTAGACGATGGGGACGATCACCGCGAGCACGGCGATCCGCCGTGCCGCGAGCGGGGCGGCGGGGGCCGCCCCGTTCTCGGTGTCGCCGGTCAGCGGCGCTCCTCCCGCTGTTTGCAGGCCACGCACAGCGTCGCCCTCGGAAACGCCTGAAGGCGCTCCTTTCCGATCGGCTGATGGCACGATTCGCACACTCCGTAGGTCCCCGCGTCGATCCGGGCGATCGCTCGCTCGTTCTGCGCGACCAGGTCGCGCGAGTTCAGGGTAAGGGCGATTTCGCGCTCACGTTCATACGTCCGCGCTCCGGCGTCGGCCTGGTCGTCGCCCGCGCCGTCGGTAACGTCGCTTGACGCGATCTCGATCTCGGCCTTGGCGATCTCCTTGGTAAGCTCACGGCTCTCCGCGACCAGTCGCCCGCGGACCTCCGCGAGTTCCTCGGCCGACCAGGTGACGACGGCACCGTCGGATGACGGCGCTGCCGCGCTGTTGTCTGCGCGCACGGTCGCGGCCATGGCGACCTCCTTGCTCGATCGGACCGTATCCAATGTGGTAAACGGTGCGGGCAGCTTAGGTCCCTCATAACAGAACGACAAACGACCCGCCGCAATGTTTGCCAATCCAGTAACATCCGGTCGCTTCCCCCTGATTCCCCCCAGCCGCCTCTGATATGGGGAAGCTTCCGGCAGGCGGGTGCGTTATCGTGTGAGCCTGCACGGCGTTGATGGGGACAGCAACCTCCGCACCCCCTCGCACGAGCGACCCGGGGACGGTGCGAGCCCGGGGCGAGGCGCTGAGGGAAGATCACCCCGGAGCCGCCGGAAGAACGGCCGTGACGGCCCAGTAGACCCGGCAGCAGACCAAAGGAAGAGGGCCTTCTCGCACGCGAAGGCCAAGGAGGGTGGTACCGCGGGGCCCCAACAGCCTCGTCCCTCCACGCCACAGCCGATTCCAGCGTGGAGGTCCAGCCCATCATGTCCGCCTATTTCCGCTCTCTTCCTGCGCAGGTCGATCTTCCCGCGCTTGAGCACGAGGTGCTCGACCGCTGGCGGGACGGCAAGATCTTCGAGCGCTCGGTCGAGCAGAACACCGGCGGCCCCACCTGGGTCTTCTACGAGGGCCCGCCCACCGCCAACGGCATGCCGGGCGTCCACCACGTCGAGGCCCGCGTCTTCAAGGACGTCTTCCCCCGCTACAAGTCGATGCGGGGCTACAGCGTGCCCCGCAAGGCGGGCTGGGACTGCCACGGGCTACCCGTCGAGGTCGCCGTCGAGAAATCCCTCGGTCTCTCCGGCAAGAAGGACATCGAGGCGTACGGCGTCGCCGAGTTCAACGCCAAGTGCCGCGAGTCGGTGCTGCGGCATGTGGACGCCTTCGAGGAGATGACCGAGCGGATGGGGTACTGGATCGACCTGTCCCAGGCCTACCGCACGATGGACCCGGCCTACGTGGAGTCCGTCTGGTGGTCACTCAAGGTCATCTTCGACAAGGACCTGCTCTCCCGCGACTTCCGCATCACCCCGTACTGTCCCCGCTGCGGCACCGGCCTGTCCGACCACGAGCTGGGCCAGCCCGGCGGCTACGAGACCGTCACCAGCCCGTCAGTCTACGTCCGCATGCCCGCCACCTCGGGACCGCTGGCCGACCTCGGCGCCTCGCTGCTGATCTGGACCACCACGCCCTGGACGCTGGTCTCCAACACCGCCGTGGCCCTGCACCCCGACGTGACCTACGTCGCGGCGCGCCCCGCGGGGTCCGACGAGGTCCTGGTGGTGGCCGAGCCGCTGGTGGTCTCCGCGCTGGGCGAGGGGGCCGAGGTCCTGGCCTCCTTCCAGGGCGCCGACCTGGAGCACACCACCTACTCGCGCCCCTTCGACCTGGTCGACATCCCCGGCGCGCACTACGTGGTGCTCGGCTACTACGTCACCACCGAGGACGGTACCGGCCTGGTTCACCAGGCGCCCGCCTTCGGCGCCGACGACATGACGACCTGCAAGCGGTACGGGCTGCCCGTGGTCAACCCGATCGGCCCCGACGGCCGGTTCCTCGACAGCGTGCCCCAGGTCGGGGGCCAGTTCTTCAAGGACGCCGACGAGGGGCTCACCGCCGACCTGCGGGCGCGCGGCCTGCTCTACCGGGGCAGCCACTTCGAGCACAGCTACCCGCACTGCTGGCGCTGCCACACCGCACTGCTCTACTACGCCCTGCCCGCCTGGTACATCCGCACCACCGCGATCAAGGACCGGCTCCTCGCCGAGAACGAGAAGACCAACTGGTACCCCGAGACGATCAAGTGGGGCCGCTTCGGCGAGTGGCTGCGCAACAACGTCGACTGGTCGCTGTCGCGCTCGCGTTACTGGGGCACCCCGCTGCCGCTGTGGATCTGCACCGCCGACGAGTCGCACGTCACGTGCGTCGGCTCGCTGGAGGAGCTGAGCCGGCTGTCCGGCCGGGACGTCTCCGCGCTCGACCCGCACCGCCCCTACGTGGACGACGTCACACTGCCCTGCCCCACCTGCGGAGCCGAGGCCCGGCGGGTGCCCGACGTGATCGACGCCTGGTACGACTCGGGCTCGATGCCGTTCGCCCAGTGGGGGGCGCCGTACCGCAACGAGGAGATGCTCGAGAAGGCCTACCCGGCGCAGTTCATCTGCGAGGCCACCGACCAGACCCGCGGCTGGTTCTACTCGCTGATGGCGGTCGGCACGCTCGTCTTCGACCGGTCCTCGTACGAGAACGTGCTCTGCCTCGGCCTGATCCTGGCCGAGGACGGCCGCAAGATGAGCAAGCACCTGGGGAACGTGCTCCAGCCGATGCCGCTGATGGACCAGCACGGCGCCGACGCGCTGCGCTGGTACATGGCCTGCTCCGGCTCACCGTGGGCGGCCCGCAGGGTCGGGCACGGCGCCCTTGAGGAGATCGTCCGCAAGGTCCTGCTCACCTACTGGAACACCACCTCCTTCTTCACCCTGTACGCCAACGCCGAGTCCTGGTCGCCCTCCAGGCTCGCCGAGGCTCCCGCGTACGCCGAGCGCCCGCTGATCGACCGCTGGGCCCTCGCCGAGCTGCACCGGACGGTGGCCGAGGTCACCGCGTCGATGGACGTCTTCGACACCGCCCGCGTCGGGCGTCGGCTCTCGGAGTTCCTCGACGACCTGTCCAACTGGTACGTGCGACGCTCCCGCCGCCGCTTCTGGGCCGGTGACACCGCGGCGTTCGCCACGCTCTACGAGTGCCTGGAGACCGTCACCCGGCTGATGGCACCGGTGGTGCCGTTCACCACCGACTACGTCTGGGACGTGCTCCGCGACACCGACGCCCCTGTCTCGGTCCACCTGGCCGACTGGCCCGAGGTCAACGGCGAACTGCTGGATGAGGAGCTGTCGGAGCGGATGGCCCTGGTCCGCCGCCTGGTGGAGCTGGGCCGCTCGGCCCGCGCCTCCAGCGGGGTGAAGACCCGCCAGCCGCTCGGCCGTGCCCTGGTCGGCGCCCCCGGCTGGGCCACGCTCCCGCCCGAGCTGCGCGAACTGATCGCCGACGAGCTCAACGTCAAGGGCCTGGAGGACCTGTCCGGGATCGGGGCGGACCTGGTCTCCTTCACGGTCAAGCCCAACTTCCGGGCGCTGGGCAAGCGGTTCGGCTCGCAGACCAAGCTGGTCGCCGCGGCCGTCACCGCCGCCGAGCCCGCGGAGCTCGCCCGCGCGCTCCGCACCGGCTCGCCGGTCTTGGTTGACGCCGGAGAGCTGGGAGCGGTGGAGATCGGCGCCGACGACGTGATCGTCACCGAGCAGCCCAGGTCCGGCTGGGCGGTGGAGGCCGCCTCCGGCGAGACCGTCGCCCTCGACCTGACCATCACCGACGAGCTGCGCCGCTCCGGCCTGATCCGCGACGTCATCCGCCTGCTCCAGGACACCCGCAAGTCCACCGGCCTGTCGATCTCCGACCGGATCGACGTGTGGTGGTCCACCGGTGACGCCGACCTGGCCGAGGCCCTGCGGACCCAGGGCCGTGCGGTGGCCGACGAGGTCCTCGCCGTCTCCCTCACCGAGGGCGGCGCCGAGGGCCTTCCCAGCCACAGCGACGCCGAGCTGGGACTGACCTTCCAGCTCCGCCGCGCGACGGCCACGGCCTGACGGCGGAGCGTTCCGGCGTCACCGGACGGCCGGGCTCCCGGAGAGCCCGGCCGTTCCGGTTCACACCGGAGCGACCGGCCCGGCGCCACAGGTGGCGCTCGGCGTCCGTCACGGCCCGGAAGGAACCGTCACCGCACGGCAGCGGTGGTCCGCGGGCACCGCGACACGCCCGCCTCCTCGCGGTGAACGGTGAGCGAGGCGGGCGGTGGTCACGCCAGGTGTCAGCTCTGGCCCCGGTGGTCGTTCAGGCAGATCGAGCAGTTGATCAGGCCGGCTCCCTCGGCCTCGACCAGGGAGATGACCTCGATACCGCTGTCGCCCGCGCCCTTGATCAGAGGGCAGGCGGGGTCATGAAAGCGACGGGTGCCGATGATGACCATGACGGTCCCGTCGCCCGCCTTCTGCTCCTCGGCCCCGGGGTCGCCCTCGGCGTCACGGTCCTTGGGAGAAGGACCGGCTGCGGGCTCCGCCGAGGTGGAGTCGGCCGCTACCTGCCCGGCGCGCCCGGGTGCGGTCTCGGCCGGCTCCACCGGCTCGGCTGTCGTGCCATCGGCGGTGGCCCGGCGCCCGGAATCCGATGCCTCTCGGGCTCCCGGCTCCTCGGGCCTCTCAGGCTCCGCGGAGCCTGAGTCTGCGGCTCCGGGCTTGCCCGAGGGGGACGGCTCCGACGGGGCGGAGTCTCGCCCGGCGGTCTCGGCTCCTGGGCGGGGCCCGGGTGCCGAAGGCCCGGCTTCGGCCTTGGCCTGTGCCCCGGCCTTGGCGGCCCCGGACGCGGCGCTCTCGGACGCGGCCGGCTCGGACGCCGTGACCTTGGACGCAGCGGCCTTGGACGCAGCGGCCTCGGACGCAGCGGCCTCGGACGCAGCGGGCTCGGACGCAGCGGGCTCGGGCTCGACGTTCCCGGGGCCGGTGCGCTCGGCCTCGCCGGTTTCCGGCTTGGCGCTCTCCGGCGCCTCTCCCCGGCTCGCGGAGGCGCCGCCCACGGCCGGTCCGGGCTTGGCGGGCTCCGCCGCCTCGGGCTCGGGCCTGGCCGGAGCCACCGGGGTCTCCGGCTTGGACGCCTGGGCGACCATGTCGCGGCTGAACCAGCTGGTGGCCTCGGACTCGGCGTGCGGGATCTCGGGGACCTTCGGCAGCCGGATCGGCACCGAGGGGGTCGAGGGCTCCGCCGCGCGGAGCGGGGGACTCACCGGCTCCTGGGGCCGTACCTGCGGCTC
Organism: Streptosporangium sp. NPDC001681; assembly: GCF_040298085.1. Classification (NCBI taxonomy): domain Bacteria; kingdom Bacillati; phylum Actinomycetota; class Actinomycetes; order Streptosporangiales; family Streptosporangiaceae; genus Streptosporangium; species Streptosporangium sp. NPDC001681. The sequence goes on from NZ_JBEOZN010000138.1 coordinate 7,268, forward strand.
GGAGGACTGAATGTAGGGCCGGGCGACCGGGACGACGGGCTCCTGCGGGGAGCGCGGGGGCTCCTGCCGGGACACGGCGCTCTCTCGCCTGGCGGCTGGGTTCTCCGGCCTTGGCGGGGACTCGGGCCGTGCTCCGGGGGCCTGCTGCCCTCCGGCGGGGGCCGCGGGCCGCGCGGGACGGTACGGGGCGGTGAACCTGGCGGTGGCCTCGTGCGGACCGGGCTCACCGGCGCCGCCTGCGGGGCCGGACTCCGGGGAGGCGCTCAGGGGCTCGGCGGGCTCCCGCACCCCGGGCGGGGTCTGGTGCGGCCTACTTCCGGCGGCGGGTTCCGGCAGGCAGGTGGTACAGGGCGTGAAGCCCTCCTCACGAGCCTCCTCGTGGGTGAGCTCCTCATGATCCCTGCCGGCCAGCTGGCGGCACCCCGCGACGTGATAGCGCTTGCGGCCGGGGATGACCAGCACGATCGCCTCGGCGTCCAGGGCGCCCCGCCTCGCGACGGTGGCGGTGGCCGGCCCGGCCACCGGGCCTCGTCGCGGCTGGGTCGGGGCCACGGGCATCTGCTGCCGCATCCCGTGCTGCGCCATCATGTGCGGTGGCACGGGAGGCTGGTTCGGCACACCGTGCGGCGCGGGGACGGACCCGGCCGGCATCGGTCCCTTCTCGGGAAGGGGCGGAGCGGCCCCGGCCTGCCCGCCGGGGAACAGCTCGTGGCGCCGCAACAACGCCCCGATCACCAGGAAGACGGCGGACAGCACGCTGACCGCGATCGACCACATGACCAGAAACGGTTTGGCCAGCACGATCCCCACGATGAGCAGGACGATGGCCGTGAGTACCAAACCGGCGCTGATAAGGATCACAGAAAGACTCCCGGATGCGGGTCAAAGGGGGTGACCCGACACCTTAGCGGCGGTCGTTGTGAGGACCGTCAACGCCCTGGAAGGCGCCCGAATGCTGCGACGGGTCGCCGCCGAACGGGTTGGGCGCGCCCTGGAGCGTCGGCTGACCACCCGGGGCCACCGCGTGGGACATGGCCGGAGGCCCGCTCACGATCGGGAACCCGCCGCTGCCCTCGGCAGCCACATTGAGCTCGGCCAGCTGGTTCTCCAGATACAGTTTCAGGCGGCTACGGTACTCGCGCTCGAAGCTGCGGAGCTCCTCGACCTTGCGCTCGAGCTCGTCACGGGTCTGCACCAGCGAGCCCATGGCCTGGCGGTGCCGCTCCTGCGCGTCGCGCTCCAGCGTCTCGGCTCGGGCACGTGCGTCACCGATGACCTGCTCGGCCTGGCGACGTGCCTTGCCGAGGATGTCGTCGGCCTCGCGGCGCGCCCGGGTCACCGTCTCGTCCGCCTCCCGGCGGGCGTCGGCGATGGCCTGGTCCGCGGTCTGCTGCGCGAGGGCGAGCACGCGGGCCGCAGTGTCCATGTTGTCCTCGGCCGGAGGCATTCCCATTCCGACGGGAACGGGCTGCTGATGCTGCACCGGCTCGGGAGCGCGCATCGGCTCCGGCTGCTGCATCATCATCTCGGGCTTGGGCTCGGCGATGGGGGCGGGCGCCATGGCCATGCCCATCCCGCCGGGGACCTTGCCCCGCAGGCACTCCGCCAGCTTGGCGCGGAGCTCCTCGTTCTCCTGAATGAGACGGTCCAACTCGGACTCGACCTCATCGAGGAAGGCATCTACCTCTTCCTCGTCGTAACCCGGCCGAAGGCGGGTCGTACTGAATTGCTTGTTCCGCACATCGGCGGGAGTCAGCGGCATTTCGGTCTCCTTGGCGCGCTTGGAGTCTGTCCGGGGGGACGGTACCCGATCAACGAAGCGCGGACACGAGTTGGATCAAGACCAAGACCACAATGAACAGCACTGTGAAGCTTAGGTCAAAGGCCACCGTACCCAACCGGAGTGGTGGAATGAAACGGCGGAGGAACTTGAGAGGTGGGTCGGTCACCGTGTATACGGCTTCCGCCAGCACCAGGACGATGCCTGTGGGGCGCCACTGACGTGCGAACGCCTGCACCGTCTCAAAGATCATTCTGCCGATCAGCAGCACGAGGTAGATGGACAGGACGAAGACCAAGATCCCGCTAACGATCCCCACGGTCCGTCCTCGCCTCCACTCCGCTCTGCCGTCCTTCGTCCCATCGGGACCCGTCGGGCCGGTCACTGTTCATAGTGGAACTCTAGCTCTGGTTGAAGAATCCGCGTTCCGCGATTCGAGCCTTGTCCTCGGCGGTCACCTCGACATTGGCTGGGGACAACAAGAACACCTTGTTGGTAACACGTTCAATGCTGCCATGTAGGCCAAAGACGAGACCTGCCGCGAAATCAACGAGCCGCTTTGCGTCACTGTCAACCATCTCGGTCAGGTTCATGATGACGGGAGTGCCGTCACGGAAGTGCTCACCGATGGTCCGCGCCTCGTTGTACGTGCGGGGATGAAGGGTGGTGATGCGCGCCAGATCGGTCGTGCGGCGCTCCAGGACAGCCGTCGCGGGCCTCGGAGCGGGCACGCCTGGGTCGGTGTCGTCCGAGAGGTCGTGGACCGTGCCAGGACGCTCGTCGCCCTCCCGGCGCGTGTCGTCGAACTCCTCGTACTCGTCGTCGGGGTAGCTGTCGTATCTCTCGTAGCGGTCGTCCTCAACAAGACCGAGGTAGACCGCCATCTTGCGCATCGCGCCGGCCATCGCTACTTCTTCCTCCGTCTTACTTCGATGTGCCCGAGGGGCCAGCCCGACCGCCCTGAGCTCACCACCGTTCGACCGCTGTCCGGATACGCGGACGCCAAGGTCCACTTGAAGGGACATTACCTGACGAAGGGCTTCCTGCGACCGAGCAACGCCGTACCAACACGCAGGTGTGTCGCACCGTTGGCGATGGCCTGGGACATATCCCCGCTCATCCCCGCCGAGATGACGCCGGCGCCCGGGTGGGCGTCCTGGACGGACCGCGCGATCTCCCTCAGCCTCGCGAACGCCCTGCCCGGCTCCTCCCCCAGCGGCGCGACCGCCATCACCCCGCCCAACTCAAGCCCCGGCGCTCCGGCGACGGCGTCCGCCAGCGCCTCGGCCTGCTGTGGTATCACGCCGCCCCTGGCGGGGTCACCGTCGAGCGCCACCTGTACCAGGCAGGTGATCCGGCGCCCCACCCCGAGCGCCTCCCTGCTGAGGGCGGTGACCAGGCGCGGGCGGTCGACCGAGTGGACGACGTCCGCGTAGCCGACCACCGAGCGGACCTTGTTGGTCTGCAACTGGCCGACGAAGTGCCACCGCAGGCCGAGGTCGGCGCACTCCCGCGCCTTGACCGAAGCCTCCTGGTCGCGGTTCTCCCCGACGTCACCGATCCCGAGTCCGGCCAGCAGCCGCACGTCGGAGGCGGGGTAGGTCTTGCTCACCGCGATGAGCGTCAGCTCCTCGCGGCTGCGGCCGGCGGCCCGGCAGGCTTCGGCGATCTCCGCCTCGACCCGGGCCAGCCCGGCCGCGATCTCATCTCGTCGTGTTGTTTCCGTCACATCTCCGCCGCTCGGACACTGGCAAACCGGCGGAGCCCATTCTTCCCGGCACGGCCGGGTGGCTCTGCACCCACCCCCACCGTGAGCGATGTCACTTCAGGAAGTCGGGAACGTCCAGTTCCTCTTCCTGCTCCTCGAAGATCACCGGTCGCCGCCGGGCGGGGTCGGTGACCCTCGCGGAGATCGGCGTCGGCTGCGAGGGCTCAGGGGCCGGGCGCGGGATCGACAGCGGAGGGGAGTGCGGCTCCTCCACGCGGTGCGGCTCGGAGTGCTCCACCGGCTGTACCGGGTGGATCTGCTGGGGCGGGGGCGTCGGCTCCGCCGGCGGGGTGACGACCTGCCGCACCGGCGAGGGCGGCAGGTGCTCCACCCTGGGCTCCGGACGGGGCTCAGGGCGGGGCTCCGCCTTGACCGTGGGCGCCAGCGGGCGGACCGGGGCGGCCGCCGAGGGCGGCGGGGCGGGACGCGAGGCGGGCTGCGGGCGGGACGCCGGCTGCGGGAGTTGCTTGGGCTCGGGAGCGGGCTCGTCGAAGCCGGCCGCGATCACGGTGACGCGCACCTCGTCGCCGAGGGCATCGTCGATGACCGTACCGAAGATGATGTTGGCGTCCGGCGCCGCGGCGGTGGAGACGAGCTGGGCCGCCTCGTTGATCTCGAACAGGCCGAGGTCGGAGCCGCCGGCGATCGAGAGCAGCACGCCGTGCGCGCCGTCGATGCTGGCCTCCAGCAGCGGGCTGGACACGGCCATCTCGGCCGCCGCGACCGAACGGTCGTCGCCGCGCGCGTGGCCGATGCCCATCAGGGCCGAGCCGGCACCGGACATGACCGACTTCACGTCGGCGAAGTCAAGGTTGATCAGTCCGGGCGTGGTGATCAGGTCGGTGATGCCCTGGACACCGGAGAGCAGCACCTGGTCCGCCGCCTTGAAGGCGTCCAGCACGCTCACCTGCCGGTCGGAGATCGACAGCAGCCGGTCGTTCGGGATCACGATGAGGGTGTCGACCTCCTCGCGGAGGGTCTCGATGCCGGCGTCGGCCTGCATCGCCCTGCGCCGCCCCTCGAAGCTGAAGGGCCGGGTCACGACACCGATGGTCAGCGCGCCCAGGGTACGGGCGATGTTGGCCACCACCGGGGCGCCTCCGGTGCCCGTGCCACCGCCCTCACCGGCCGTGACGAAAACCATGTCGGCGCCCTTGAGGACCTCTTCGATCTCCTCACGATGGTCCTCGGCCGCCTTGCGCCCGACTTCGGGGTTGGCTCCCGCGCCGAGGCCGCGAGTGAGCTCACGCCCGACGTCGAGCTTGACGTCGGCGTCACTCATCAGCAGCGCCTGGGCGTCGGTATTGATGGCGATGAACTCGACGCCCTTGAGTCCCTCCTCGATCATCCGGTTGACGGCGTTGACTCCGCCTCCGCCGATTCCTACAACCTTGATGACCGCGAGGTAGTTCTGCGGTGCTGCCACGACGAGGGGCCTTTCCGCTCGTTGACTTGCAATTTCATGCGGCACGGGGCCCGTGCCGTCGTTTCCAAAACCCTCACCCTCAAGTTGAGATTTAGCTTTATGTCAACCTGAGGAGTGATACGGACAGTAGGAGTTACGCTCCTGGCGGGTCAACTAACCGCGCCGCAAGCACGTCCAGCGTGTCGCGGGCCGTCCTTTTCCGGGAACGTCCGCCATCCGATGAGATCACTTAACCGTCACGACGTCAGGCGAACTGACGTCATAGGTGTCGGCCGGACGTCTGAGCAGCGTAACAAGGATCCGGGCCTTGTCCGCGGGACGGTCGCCGCCGCCCCACACGATCGCGCGGCCGTCCTTCAGCCGCAGCGAGACCGTCTCAGCCGACGGTGCGAGCACCTCCGCGACCCGGCGGGCCAGATTCTCCGGCAGCGCGGCGATGACCGTGAGCGCCGCCGCGGTCGCCGGGTCGCCCGGCCCCGGCCGGTCCACCCGCAGCACCGGCAGTGTGGGGGGCGCGACGTCCTTGACCTCGGTGACCATCCCGTACCGGTCCATCAGCGCCGACCTGTCGCCGACCGGCACCACCGCCACCGGCCTGCGCTCCACGACCTTCACCCGCAGGGTCCCCGGCCAGGCGCGGCTGACCGTCACCGACTCGATCTGGGTGATCCGGCCGATCCGGTCCTCCACCTCGGCCAGGTCGACCGTGGCGAGGGGCTTGCCGCCGGCCACCTGCGCCGCCCGCCGGATCTCCTCGGTGGACAGGCCCGCGTTGCCCACCACCTGGATCTCCCGCACCCCGAGCACCGGGGAGAAGAACACCAGCCACGCGGCGATGCCCACCACTCCCGCGGTGAGCAGGGCCAGGAAGGCCGACCGCCACACGCCGTTCAATGCCACTCCCCCTCCGGCGACCCGCGCCCGCTGGCATGGGTCACCGCGCGGCCAGCTCCGCCACGATCCTGGGACCCAGCTCGGTCACGTCGCCCGCGCCCATGGTCAGGACGATGTCCCCCGGCCTGGCCAGGCTCGCGACCAGGGCGGGCACGCCGTCCCGCTGGGGGGCATAGGCCACCCGCTCCGCGGGCAGCGGCACCTTGCCCGCCACCAGCGCCCCCGACACGCCAGGCTCGGGATCCTCGCGGGCGCCGTAGACGTCCAGGATGACGGCCTCGTCGGCCAGCCCGAGCGCGATGCCGAACTCGTCGGCGAAGAACCTGGTGCGCGAGTACAGGTGCGGCTGGAAGACCGCGATGACCCTGCCGTCTCCCGAGAAGGACGCCACCACGTCCCGCGCCGCGCGCAGGTCGGCGGCCAGCTCGGTCGGGTGGTGGGCGTAGCTGTCGAAGACCGCCACCCCGCCCGCCTCGCCCTTGGCCTCGAAACGGCGCTTGGCGCCGGTGAAGGCCGCCAGACCATCACGGATCTCACCAAAGGGGACACCCAGCTCCCCCGCCACCGCGATGACCGCGGCCGCGTTGAGCGCGTTGTGACGGCCCGGGACCGCGAGCCTGACCTCCCCGTGTCCGTGGACCGTGAAGGTGATGCCCAGCCCCTCGGGAGAGATCCCGCCCACCCGCAGGTCGGCGTCCTCCGCCGCACCGTACGTGATCACCTTCAGGCCGCGGGCGCGGGCGATCGGGACCAGCGCGGCGGAGCCGGGATCGTCGGCGCAGATGACCATGGTGTCGGCCACCCGCTCCACGAACCGGGCGAAGCTATCGTGAACCGCACGCGGGTCACCGTAGTTGTCCAGATGGTCCGGCTCGACGTTGGTCACCACGGCGATGTCGGGGGCCAGCATGAGAAAGGAGCCGTCGCTCTCGTCGGCCTCGGCGACGAACACCCCGCCCGAGCCCTCGTCGGCGCCCAGCCCCGTCGTCACCAGCTGCCCGCCCACACAGTACGAGGGGTCGGCGCCGCACTTCTGCAGCGCCACGGTGAGCATCGAGGTCGTGGTGGTCTTGCCGTGGGTGCCGGCCAGCGCGACGCCGGTCCTGCCCGCCATGACGGAGGCCAGCGCGGCGGCCCTGGGGATGACCCGCAGGCCCTGGCGGAGCGCCTCGCCCAGCTCGGGGTTGGAGTCACGGATCGCGGTGGAGACCACGACGGTGTCGACCTGCTTGATGTGCGAGGCGGCGTGGCCGATGTGAACCCTGGCCCCCAGCTCCCGCAGCTCGGTCGCCATGTCCGACCCTCGCGCGTCGCTGCCCGAGACCTGCACGCCCCGTTTAAGCAGGATGCGCGCGATTCCGGACATCCCAGAACCGCCGATCCCGATGAAGTGGACCCGTCCCAGGTCTCCGGCCGCAACCGGATCCACCAGCTTGACCAGGCTCATCGGCCGCTCACCCCTCCTCGTTCGCCGTGCGGACGCCCTCGTCCCGCCCTGCCCTCTCGCCGGAGGCGAGCGCGGGCAGCCCCGCGCTCACCGCGTCGGATCCGCTCCGCGCCCATTCAGCCTCTCCCTCGCACCGCGACCTGCAGCACCCTGCGCGCCAGCGTCACGTCGGCGTCCTTCCTGCCCATCTGAGACGCCGCCTCGGACATGGTGACCACACGTTCGGGGTCGGACAGGATGGGCAGCACGTTCTGAATGATCCACTCCGCTGACAGCTCGGCGTCGTCGATCATCAGGCCGCCGCCGCCCTGCACGATCGGCGTGGCGTTGAGCCGCTGCTCGCCGTTGCCGTGCGGCAGCGGGATGTACGCGGCCGGCAGGCCCACCGCCGTCAGCTCGGCGCAGGTCATCGCGCCGCTGCGGCACAGGGCGAAGTCGGCGGCGGCGTAGGCCAGGTCCATCCGGTCGACATACTGCAGCACGACGTACTGCGGGTCGCCGGGCGGCGGTTCCTCCTCCAGCGTGTTCTTCGGGCCGATGACGTGCAGCACCTGCACTCCGGCCCGGCGCAGCACGGGGGCGGCGGCCAGGGCCGCCTGGTTGAGCGAGCGGGCCCCCTGGGAGCCGCCGGTGACCAGCAGCGTGGGCAGGTCGGCCTCCAGACCGAACCAGGACCTGGCCTTGTCACCCATGGACAGCCGGTCGAGGTTGACGATCTCACGGCGCAGGGGGATGCCGATGTACTCGGCGTGGTTCAGCGGCGTGTCCGGGTGGCCGGTGAACACGTGGTCGGTGAGGCGCGCGCCCAGCCGGTTGGCCAGGCCGGGGCGCGGGTTGGCCTCGTGGACCACGATCGGCACGCCGCGCCGCCGCGCCGCCAGGTAGGCGGGGGTCGCCACATAGCCGCCGAAGCCGACCAGGACGTCGGCCTGGACCCGGTCCATGACGGCGGCGGCCGCGTTGATGGCGCCCGCCAGACGGCCCGGCACGCTCAGCAGCTGGGGTGTCAGTGTCCGGGGCAGCGGCACCGCGGGCACCAGTTGCAGTTCATACCCCCTGGCCGGAACCAGCCTGGTCTCCAGACCTCGCTCGGTGCCGAGGCAGGTGATCCCGATGTTGGGGTCGAGTTGGCGCAGCGCGTCGGCCAGAGCCAGCGCCGGTTCGATATGACCGGCCGTCCCGCCGCCGGCGAGGACCACCCTCATGTCGGTCCTTTCGCTTATCGTCTTCCACGGCCCGGCCGTCGTTTCCCGGCCGGACCACCCAGGCCAAGCCAGCTTAGGCCCCGCGCCACCGGTCCGGGGCCATGGGCCGCGAGAGCCTCGCGGGCGCCGGGTTCGTGCTTGGCGAACGACAGGAGCATGCCGAGGGCGGCCAGGGTGGGCAACAGGGCCGACCCACCGTAGGAGACCAGCGGCAACGGGATACCGGTGATGGGCAGCACGCCGATGACGGCGCCGATGTTGACGATCGCCTGACCGGCGATCCAGGCGACCGCGGCGGCGGAGGCGAGCCGGACGAACGGGTCCTTGACCCGGGTGGCCACCCGCAGCCCCGCGTAACCCAGCAGCCCGAACAGGGCCACCACGACGAGCGTGCCCATCAGTCCGAGTTCCTCGCCGAGGATGGAGAAGATGAAGTCGCTCTCCGCGTGCGGGATCCAGCTCCACTTCTGCCTGCTGGACCCCAGGCCCAGCCCGAACCAGCCACCGCTGCCCATCGCGATCTGCCCCTGCACGGCCTGGAAGCCGGCCCCCTGGGCGTTGCCCCACGGGTCGAGCCAACCCGCGATCCGTGCCGAGCGGTAGCCCTCGGTGCTGATCATGACGATGGTCGCGAGCACCGCCACCGCGAGGATCCCGCCGAACAGCCTCAGCGGCGCGCCCACCACCCAGAGCAGCGACAGGAAGATCATCATCAGCACCAGCGTGGTGCCGAGGTCGCGCCCCAGCATGACCATGACGGCCAGGATCGCGGTGCCCGGCATCAGCGGGATGAACAGGCTGCGCCACTCGATCAGGCCGTTGCGCGCCCTGCGGGCCAGCAGGTCGGCCCCCCAGATCGTCAGCCCGAGCTTGGCGGGCTCGGACGGCTGCAGGTAGATGGGGCCGAGGTCGATCCAGCGCTGGGCGCCGAGCTGGGAGGTGCCGACGAACAGCACCAGCACCAGCCCGAGGATCGACAGCGCCATCAGCGGGTAGCCGGCGAGCCTGAAGAACCGGGGCGGCAGCTGGGCGCAGATCCACATCAGCGGGAGGGCGATCCCGGCCGAGACCGACTGCTTGAAGAACCAGTAGAAGGGATCTCCCTTCTCCTGCAGCGCCTCGATGCTGGATGCCGACAGCACCATCATCAGGCCGAGGACGAGCAGCAGGGCGCTGCACCCCAGGATCAGGTAGTACGAGGTCAACGGCCGGTTGAGCAGCTCGCGGAAGGCGAGCAGGTGCTCGCGGAAGCCGTCCTGACCCCGGGGGGCGCTCTCCTGCGCCGTCGCGCTCACGCCCGTCCCCCGTCGTGCCCTGCGGCGAGACGGTGCACGGCTCGGGCGAACGCCTCCCCTCGTGCGGGATAACCGGAGAACATGTCCCAGGAGGCACCGGCCGGGGCCAGCAGCACGGTGTCTCCGGGGGCGGCGAGCCTGGCGGCTTCGGTGACGACACGGTCCATGACCCCAGTGTCTTGCCCGGCCACCTCCACCACCGGAACATTCCCGGCGTGTCGCGCCAGAGCCTCGCGAATTCGTTCGCGGTCGGCGCCCAGGAGGACCGCGCCGCGCAGGCGGGGCGCGGCGCGGCGTACCAGCTCGCCGACGTCCGCGCCCTTGAGCTGCCCGCCCGCCACCCAGACGATCGACGGGTAGGCGGCCAGTGAGGCAGCGGCGGCGTGCGGGTTGGTGGCCTTGGAGTCGTCCACGTAGTCGACCTCGGCGACCCTGGCCACGTGCGCGATCCGGTGGGGGTCGGGCACGAAGTCCAGCAGGCCCTCGCGCACCGCGGCGGCGCTCACCCCGTAGGCCCTGGCCAGCGCCGCGGCGGCGAGCGCGTTGGCCACGTTGTGCGGCGCGAACGGGCGGATGTCGTCGAACGAGGCGAGTTCCTCCGCGTTGGCCGCGGGATCGGCCACGAACGCCCGGTCCACCAGCAGGTCCTCGACCACGCCGAGCCGGCCCGGTGAGGGCACGCCGAGGGTGAAGCCCACGCTGCGTACCGCCGTGCCCTCGTACCGCGCGGCGAGACGGGTCGCCCACTCGTCGTCGGCGTTGTACACGACGATCCCGGCCCTGGCGAAGATCTCCCCCTTGACCCGGGCGTACTCCTCCATGGAGCCGTGCCAGTCGAGGTGGTCCGGCGCCACGTTGAGCACCGCGGCCGCGTACGGGGCGATGCTGGGCGAGCGGTGCAGCTGGAAGCTGGACAGCTCCACCGCCAGCACGTCGCCGGCCCCGGCGACCGCCTCCACCACCGGGGTGCCGACGTTGCCGACGGCGAGCGCCCGGTGCCCGGCGGCCAGGAGCATCGAGGTGAGCATCCGGACCACGGTGGTCTTGCCGTTGGTACCGGTCAGCGCCAGCCAGGGAGCGGCTTCGCCCGGGCGGAGCCGCCAGGCCAGCTCGACCTCGCCGATCACCTCGATCCCCGCCGCCGCGGCGGCGGCGAGCAGCGGGTGGTGCGGCGGCCAGCCCGTGGTGACGATCAGCGAGGTGCCCTCCGGGGGCTCCGCGGGCTCACCGAAGCGGACCTCGACACCGAGCTCGGCGAGCTCGCCCGCGAGCGCCCTGGCCCGCTCGCCGTCCCTGCCCTCCAGGACGACCACCTTCTCGCCCCTCGCGGCCATCGTGCGGGCCACGGCCGTGCCCGAGACCCCCAGCCCGGCGACGCAGATCACATGGCCTTTCCCACTCACAGCCTGGGCATCCATTCCACGTAGAAGATCCCCAGCCCGGCGGCCGCGCACAGGGCGGCGATCAGCCAGAAGCGGACCACGATGGTCGTCTCGGCCCAGCCCTTCAGCTCGAAGTGGTGCTGGAGCGGGGCCATCCTGAAGACCCGTTTACCGGTCATCTTGAAGGAGCCCACCTGGATGATCACCGACATGGTGATCAGCACGCACAGCCCGGCGAGGATGATCAGCAGGAGCTGGGTCCTGGTGGTGATGGCCAACCCGGCGAGCACGCCGCCCAGGGCCAGCGAGCCGGTGTCACCCATGAAGATCTTCGCGGGTGGGGCGTTCCACCACAGGAAGCCGACCAGCGCGCCGAGCACCGCCGCGGCGACCACGGCCAGGTCCAGCGGGTCGCGGACCCAGTAGCAGTTGGGCCCGAGCTGGGTGGTGCAGCTGTTGCGCAGCTGCCAGTTGCCGATCAGCACGTACGAGGCCAGCACCACGCCGGTGGCACCGCTGGCCAGGCCGTCGAGACCGTCGGTGAGGTTCACCGCGTTGGAGAAGCCCACGATCATGATCAGTACCCAGATGATGAACCCGATGAGCCCGATGGAGGGGCCGAAGTCCCTCAGGAACGACAGGCGCGTCTCGGCCGGGGTGATCAGGTAGGCGTTGGGGAAACGGGTCACCAGGACCGCGAAGACCGCGCCGACGATGAGCTGGCCCAGTGCCTTGGCACCGCTGCGCAGGCCCAGGCTGCGCTGCTTGTAGATCTTGATGAAGTCGTCCAGGAAGCCGACCGCGCCCAGGCCCGTCATCAGGAACAGCACCAGGACCGCGGAGACCGTGGGCGGCGTGAAGCTGTAGAGGTGGGCGCAGGCGAAGCCGACCAGCGCGGCGATCACGATCACGGTGCCGCCCATGGTGGGGGTGCCGCGCTTGTCGTGGTGGCCGGAGGGGCCCTCCTCCCTGATGCTCTGCCCGTAGCCGCGCCGGGAGAACAGCCGGATCGCCAGCGGCGTGCCCAGCATGGACAGCAGCAGGCTGATCGCCGCCGCGACGAGGATCTCCCTCATCGGCGATCACCCCCGAGCAGCGCCGCGGCCACCCGCTCGAGGCCCGCGGCGCGCGGTCCCTTGACGAGCACGACGTCACCGGGGGCCAGCAGCGCCGACAGCTCCGCGCCCGCCTGTGCCGCGTCGGCGGCGTGCGAGACCCGGGTGGCGCCCTGGACCCCGGCTGCCGGGGCGTCACCGAAGGCGACGACGGGCGAGAGGCGGGCCGCCGAGCCGGTGCCCGGCGGCTCTCCCGCGCCCGGCGGGCCGCCCGCGGCGCGCGAGGCCTCCGCGTGCGAGGTCGGTCCGGCATACGCCGCAGGGGCACCGGCCGCCGGTACGCGGCCCGCGGCCTCCTGTACGGCGGCCTCCGCCCCGGCCAGGATCGGGTCGGCGTCGGGGCCGACGACGAACAGGCCGGCGAGACCCGCGCCCCCGGCCAGCCGGCCCAGCTCCTCATTGAACGCGGGACCGTCCTCGCCCAGCTCGCGCAGGGAGGCGATGACCGCGAAGCGGCGGCGATCGCCCGCGAGCGCGTCCAGGGCGCCGAAGGCGGCGCGCATGGAGTCGGGGTTGGCGTTGTAGGCGTCGTTGATCACGGTCACCCCGTCCTCGCGGTCGGTGACCTCCATCCGCCAGCGGCTGCGGGGCTCGGCCTCCGACAGCTCCTCGGCGATGGTGGCGACCGGCAGGCCGAGCTCATAGGCGGCCGCCGCGGCCGCCAGCGCGTTCTCCACCGCGTGCTCGCCGTACAGGCGGAGGCCGACCGGGGCGGCGCCGGACGGGGTGCGCAGCGTGAAGGAGGCGCGCCCCCGGTCGTCGACGGTCACGTTCTCGGCCCGCACGTCGGCGCCGGAGGCCCGGCCATACCAGGTGACGCGGGCACCGGTGCGTCCGGCCATGGCGGCCACCAGCGGGTCGTCGATGTTGAGCACGGCCACGCCGTCGGCGGGCAGCGCCTCGACCAGTTCGCCCTTGGCCCTGGCGATCTCCTCCTTGCCCCCGAAGACGCCCAGGTGGGCGGTGCCGACGTTGAGGACCACGCCGATCCTCGGCGGGGCGATACGGGTCAGGTGGGTGATGTGCCCGACTTCGCGCGCGCTGAGCTCGAGCACCAGGTAGCGGGTGTCCTCGTCGGCCTTCAGCACGGTCAGCGGGTGGCCGATCTCGTTGTTGAACGATTCGACGGGGGCGACCGTTGGACCGATCCTGGCGGTGAGCCTGGCCAGCAGGTCCTTGGTGGTGGTCTTGCCCGCCGAGCCGGTGATGCCGATGACCGTGGTCGCCGGCAGTTCGGCGCAGACGGCGGTGGCCAGGCCGGTCATGGCCGTCACGGTGTCGCCGACGATGACGGCGGGGACGTCGACGGGCCGGGAGGCCAGCACGGCGACCGCCCCGGCCTCGATGGCCTGGGCGGCGAAGTCGTGCCCGTCGACCCGGTCACCCTTGATCGCGACGAACAGCGACCCCGGTTCGACGGCGCGGGAGTCGATGACGACCGGGCCGCGCACCACCGCGCGTGGGTCGGCCATGCCCGCGAGGGCCCCCGAGGTGATCTCGGCGATTCTGGCCAGCGGCAACGGGATCATGATGCGTCTTCCCTACTCTCCATACGTGCTTCGGCGCCCGGTGCGGTTCCGGCGCCTGACGATCGCGTCGGCCACGACCTGCCTGTCATCGAAAGGAAGCACCTGGTCGCCGATGTACTGGCCCTGCTCGTGACCCTTGCCGGCCACGACGACGACGTCACCGAAACCCGCCCGGCCAATGGCCAGGTCGATGGCCGCGGCACGATCAGGCTCAATGATCACATGTGCGCGTCCGTCCTGGGACACACCGAGAACTCCGTCCATCATCTCCGCGAGGATCCGCAGGGGATCCTCGGAGCGGGGGTTGTCGCTGGTGAGAATAGCCACATCTGCCAGCCTTGCGGCGGCTTCTCCCATCATTGGGCGTTTACCACGGTCACGGTCACCCCCGCAGCCAAGAACCACAATGAGCCTGCCCGCGGTGACCTCGCGCAGCGAGCACAGGACCGACTCGACCGCGCCGGGCTTGTGCGAGTAGTCGACGATGGCCTGGAAGTCCTCCCCGCCGGGAACCCGCTCCATCCGGCCCGGAACTCCTGCCAGCGTACCTATGCCCGCCACCGCGGTTCGCAGCGGCACACCGGCCTCCACCAGTGCGACGACGGCGCCCAGGGCGTTGGCCACGTTGAAGGGGCCGGGCAGGGCGATCGTCGCGGCCTCCTCGACGCCGCCGGGACCCACGATCTTGAAGCTGCTGCCCTCGGGGCCCAGCCGCACGTCCACGGCCCGCCAGTCGGCCTCCACGGCGCCCTCGGCGGAGAAGGTGGTCATCGGGATCTTCGCGGTGCCGAGGAGCTCCCGCCCGTGGGCGTCGTCGATGTTGACGACGCCCACCCTGCTCATCTCGGGGGTGAACAACCGGGCCTTCGTCGCGAAGTAGTCGTCGAGATCCCGGTGGAAGTCGAGGTGGTCCTGCGACAGGTTGGTGAACAGCGCCACGTCGTAGGACACCTCGTCGACCCGGCCCAGCGCCAGCGCGTGGCTGGAGACCTCCATGGCCGCGGCGGTGACGCCCTGCTCGCGCATCAGGGCGAACAGGCCCTGCAGGTCGCTGGCCTCCGGCGTGGTGAGCTTCGGCGCGAAACGCAGCTCACCGACGTGGATCTCCACGCCCCCGATCAGCCCCGGCCGGTGTCCTGCGGCCCGTAGTCCGGCCTCCAGCAGGAAAGTGGTGGTGGACTTGCCACTGGTGCCGGTGACGCCGATGACCGTCACGTCCGCCGCGGGATTGCCGTACACCCAGGCGGAGACCTGTCCCAGCAGGCGGCGCGGGTTGGGCACGACGAGGACCGGCAGGCCGGTCGCGACCGCGGCCTGCCTGCCCGCCTCGTCGGTCAGGATCGCGGCGGCACCCGCGGCGAGGGCCTGCGCGGAGAAGTCGGCCCCGTGGGCCGTGGCCCCCGGCAGCGCGACGTAGAGATCTCCACGACACACCTGGCGCGAGTCGATGGTGATCCCGGACACCGCGGCCAGCGGCGCTCGCGACGTGCCCGAGGGCGCACCGATGAGGCTCGCCAGCCCGGAGAGCGGACGGGGTGAACTGGTTGAGGGTCGCATGGACGACGGGGGATGCACGGCGAGAGCGTACCTTCACTCGTCACCTCCCTGCGCGTATCCGCACCGGGGAGGGCCGGGTTCCGGTCGGGGGAATCTTCCCGCTCTTCAACGCGAACGTCATCAGCTGCTTGAAGACCGGGGCGGCGATCTCCCCACCGTAGTGGCCCTGCTGGGGATCCTGGAGCACTGCCAGGACGACCAGGCGGGGCTTGTCCACGGGAGCAAAACCAACGAACGTCGCGGTATATCCGCAGTAGCCCTGGCATCTGGTGTCATAGCGCATCGCGGTGCCCGTCTTGCCCGCCACCCGGTAGCCGTCGATCGCGGCGAGGTTGCCGGTGCCCTCCTCGCTCACGGCGGCCTCCAGCATGGCGGCGATCTCCCGCGCCGTACGCTCACTGACCACCCGGGTCCGCTCACCCGGCGCGGACGGCGTGAACGCGCCGTTCTCGCCGGTCGTACCGGCCACGATCTGCGGGGTGACGCGCACTCCGCCGTTGGCGATGGTCTGGTAGACGCTCGCCGTCTGGATCGCGGTCACCGAGATGCCCTGGCCGTAGGCGATCGTGCAGCGCTGGCTGCCCGACCAGTCCTTCCAGTCGGGCAGGAGCCCCGCCTCCTCCCCCGGCAGCCCGGTGCCGGGTTTCGCGCCGAAACCGAAGCGCTGGAGCATCGAGTGGAGCTTCTCGTCGCCGATCTTCTGGGTGGCCAGGATCGTGCCCACGTTGCTGGAGGTCGCCACGACGCCCGAGAAGGTCAGGCGCTCGGTGGCGTGCGGGTGGGAGTCCTTCAGCACCCGGTCGGCACACCTGATCTGGTCGGGGACGGTGAACAGGGTGTCCGGCCGCACGGCCCCCGACTCCAGCGCCGCCGCGGCGGTGATGACCTTGTTGGTGCTGCCCGGTTCGAACACGTCCGTGACCGACCGGTTGACCCGGTCCTCCACCGGGGAGTCCTTCCAGTTCCTCAGGTCGAGCTCCGGCGCGTTCGCCATGGCGATCAACTGACCGGTCTGCACGTCCATCACGATGGCGCTGCCGGTGCGCGCCCCGGTGGCCTTGACCTGCTCGCTGATCGCCTTCTGCGCGGCCCACTGGACGTCGCGGTTGATGGTCAGCCGCACGTCCCTGCCCTCGACCGGCGCCCGCAGGGTGCTGCGGGTCATCGGGATGCGCTGCCCCTTGGCGCCCGTCTCAATGATCTGCTCGCCGTCCCGGCCCGCGAGCAGCTTGTCGTAGGTGCTCTCCAGCCCGGCCAGTCCCGTGCCGTCGGTGCCGACGAAACCCAGCAGGCTGCCCGCCAGGTCGCCGCCCGGGTAGTCACGCCGGTAGCGGTGCTTGCTGCCGACGCCCTTGAACTCGTACGCCATGATCCGCTGGGCGAGCGCGGGATCGACGGCAGCGGCGATCTGCTCGTAGTGGCTGGTGCTGTCGGCCAGCTTGGCGGCGATCGGATCCTTGGCCTCGTTCAACTCCTTGGCCAGGACCGTGGCCACCCGGTCGCGCTGCGCGACGACCACCTGCGAGGGGTCCACGAAGATCTCGCGCGCCTCCAGGGTCAGCGCGAGCTCGTGTCCGTTGACGTCGGTGATCGAGCCCCTTCTCGCGGGCAGCTTCTCACCCTGTACGCGCTGCTTGGCCGCCTCGGCGGTGTAGACCTTCGAGTCGAGGCCCTGAAGCTGGATGAGCCGCCCCGCGAAGATGGACAGCACGAAGGTCATCGCCATCAGGCCGATGCCGATCCGCCTGCGGGGGTTGCCCAGGCGCAGCACCGCGGACGGGCGCGCCGGAGGCCGCGGTGGCCTGCCGCCGCCGCGTCCCATCGCGCGCGTGTACTCCTGCTCCTGGGGCCGCTCGTCCCCGCGCCTCGGCGCGGGCCTCGCCCGGCCCGGCGGGCCCGGTGACTCCTGGGGTCGCGCGGACCGCACCGGTCCGCGCCCGGTCTCGGCACCGGTGGGCCTGCGCGGCGCCCGCGGGGCGCCGGGCCTGCCCGAGACCCCCCACGCCCGGCGCGCGGCGGAGATCGGAAGACCACACCTAATAAAAACAA
>NZ_JBEOZN010000139.1:0-24687 GCF_040298085.1 Streptosporangium sp. NPDC001681
GCGCTGCTGGCCGGCCCCGGCGCCGCCGCGGCCATCGCTGATCCGGTAGGTGCCCGCGCTGTGCCAGGCCATCCGGATCATGAACGGGCCGTAGTTGCCGTAGTCGGCCGGCCACCAGTCCTGCGAGGTGGTCAGCACCTCCGCGATATCCTGTTTGACGGCCGCGAGGTCGAGGCTCTTGAACGCCTCGGCGTAGTCGAACTCCTCGCCGAGCGGGTTGGAGACGGCGGGGTTCTTGGCGAGGATCTTCAGGTTGAGCCGCTCCGGCCACCACTGGTGGTTTCCGCCACCCTGGGTCGGGTGCGGGGCGCGCTCGTGCGCGACCGGGCAACCGCCTCCGCCCTCCGTCTTCGCGTCTACGACGATTGCATCATGGTTCTCAGACATGGGAATCCTTCCGAACTATGCGGATCACGGTGCTCAGGAACCGCGGGTGGTGGAACAGCCGGGGCACAGGCCCCAGTAGATGACCTCGGCCTCGTCGATCAAGAAGCCGTGGTGGTCGGACGTGGTCAGGCAGGGCGCCTCGCCGACCGCGCAGTCGACGTCGGCGACGGCACCGCATGACCGGCACACCACGTGGTGGTGGTTGTCCCCGACGCGTCCCTCGAACCGGGCCGGGCTGTCGCCTGGTTCGAGACGGCGTACGAGTCCCGCCGCGGTGAGCGCGTGGAGGGCCTCGTACACGGCTTGCAGGGAGATGTGGCCCACGCGATCGCGCACCCCGGAGGCGATCGCCTCGACGTCGAGGTGGTTACCGTCCCGGACGGTCTCGAGCAGTGCGACGCGGGCGGCCGTCACTCGCAGGCCTGCCCCGCGTAGCTCCTCGGCGGTGGTTGGAGTCCCGGGTGCGGTCATGGTGCCAAACCCTAACGTCATAAACACGAACTGTACAAGACAACGAACAGTACAAGTCTAGCGCCGTGTCGAGCGATGTTCGCCCCGTTATGGTGTGACATGTCGCTCTGATGGTGATCTTGGGGGCGCAGCACGGTCGGGCCGTCTCGGCGGCGGAACGCGTACGCGTACGCGGAATCGATCACGCTACCGGCACCCGGTTACGCAAGATCGCCAACAGGGCGAACGCCGCCTGACGCGGCACCGGCTTTCACGCGGCCCCGAGGTGATCGCGGTCGTCGCGCGGCAGGGCCGTCACGTGCCGGACGCGGTGCCCTGCCGCCGAGAGGCGTCAAAAGCCGAAACCAAGGTGCCATGCTGCCTTTCCCGGTAGCGTCCGATCTTCAGGCAGGCGCCGACCCGTCAACGACCCCCTCCCGAAGGAGGGGGCTTGAGGCGCGGTAATGCGCTTTGAAGCCCCGCGTTGACCAGCCCTGGCCGTCAGTTCAAGGAGGTGCGTTTTGATGGCCACGTTGAACATGAGATCGCAGACCCACCGGCAGGTGCTTCCTCAGCCTGCCGCTCTGGAATGCGTGGGAGCAGACACGCCCGAGGGTGGGCACGAAACGGCTCACGGACACCGCCGCCAGGCGGTATCTGGTGTTCAACCTGGGCGAGGGGAGATCGAGCGGACCGGCACCCGCTCTGCTCGGCGTCACCCCGAGGACGCTTCGGTGTCTGAGGGAGCGAACCGTGAGGTTCACCCGGCCGTGTTCGTCCTGGACGCCCGCGGCCACCCGCTCGACCCCTGCCACCCTGCCCGTGCCCGCCGCCTGCTGGCGGCCGGGCGGGCGGTCGTGGCCCGTCACACCCCGTTCGTCATCCGTCTCAAGGACCGGTCGGTTGCCGATTCCACCGTGGCAGGTGTGCAGGTCGGTATCGACCCCGGCTCCAAGCACACCGGCCTGGCCGTGTTCACCGACCACGACGGGAGCCGGGCCGGACGGTATGCGATTCAGCTCGACCACCGGGGCGCACTGATCCGCGACAGGCTCACCTCACGGGCCGCGTACCGGCGAGGTAGGCGGTCGCGGAACCTGCGCTACCGCTCTCCCCGGTTCCTCAACCGGACCAAGCCGAAAGGGTGGCTCGCGCCGTCCCTGCGACATCGCGTCGACACCACCATGTCGCAGGTGACGCGGCTGACTCGGTGGGCGCCCGTGACCGCCGTCCACGTGGAGAAGGTCTCCTTCGACACCCACACCCTCTCGGCGGGCAAGCCGTTGGAAGGCGTTGAGTATCAGCAGGGCACCCTCGCCGGGTACGAGGTCCGTGAATACCTGCTCGCCAAGTGGAGCCGGGCGTGCGCGTACTGCGCCAAGCAGGACGTGCCGTTGAACATCGATCACATCCACCCGCGTTCCCGGGGCGGCTCGGACCGGATCAGCAACCTCACCCTGGCGTGCATCGGCTGCAACCAGGCCAAGAACGCCACCCCGATCGAGGAATTCCTCAAAGGCAGGCCCTCCCTCCTGGCGAGGATCCTCCGGCAGGCGAAGGCTCCGCTGCGCGATGCCGCCGCCGTCAACGCCACCCGGTGGGCGCTGTGGCGGGCACTGGAAGCGACCGGCCTGCCCGTTCACACCGCGTCCGGTGGCCGTACGAAGTGGAACCGGTCGCGTACCGGCGCGCCGAAGTCCCACACGTTGGACGCGTTGCACGTCGGCGAACTGGAGAGCGTGACCGCCTGGCCGTCCACGGTCCTGGTGGTCACGGCGACCGGTCGCGGCAGCTACGCCCGCACCACCCCCGACCGATACGGGTTCCCCCGTCTTATCCGGCCACGGATCAAACTGCACCACGGCTTCCAAACCGGCGACCTGGTCCGGGCGAACGTCCCGGCAGGCAAGAAGGCCGGGGTTCACGCCGGGCGAGTCCTGGTCCGCTCCTGTGGCTCGTTCGACATCACCACCCGGCACGGCCGCGTCACCGGGATCAACCACCGGCACATCCGTCATCTTCAACGCGCGGACGGCTACGGCTACACGACCCAGAAAGAAGCCGATCGACATGACTGACCGGTCAGGGCACGCTCGGGCCTTGGCGGCCCTTCCGCTCCCGGTTCCTCCCCGGCCTGGGGGCCGGGGCATCCTCGGGAGGTTCTGGTGAAGAAGCTGATCGTCCGGCTCTGGAGGCTCGTCAACGGCTCGCTCCAGTGGCGCATCCTCTGGCTCCGGCACGCCAAGTTCACGGTCGGTGTGACCGGGGTCGTGCGTGACGCGGACGGCAACGTTCTCCTGCTGAAGCATCGCTTCTGGCCGGTGGGCAGGCAGTGGGGGCTGCCGACCGGCTGTGCGAACAGGTCGGAGACCTTCGAGGACACGGTCTGCCGCGAGGTGCGGGAGGAGACCGGGCTGAAGGTCCAGGTGGGAGAACTCGTTCAGTTGAAGAGCGGCTACAAGCTGCGCCTGGAGGTGGCGTACGAGGCCGAGTTCATCGGTGGCACGCTTGAAATCGACGATTTCGAGATTCTGGAGGCGAGATGGTTCGCCCCGGACGAACTGCCGGAAGAGATGCAGGAGTCGCACCGTCTTCTCATTCACCGCGAGCATCTCTAGCCTCCGCGCCGTGCCCGGCGCCGGGCGGTCACCTCGGTCGAGGACGCCGACCACGACGGAATCCGGAAGCTCGTGGCCGGCCGGTCGTGCCCTCGGCGGAACGGGTGTCCCCGGGTCTCAGCCGGTGGTCTCTTCGACGATTGAGTCGACCCGGTCGGGATAGAAGGCGACGTGGTCCTTGATCTCGGCGACGGCCGGGTGCGGCGACTCGTAGAACCACACCGCGTCCACCGACCGCTTCCCGTCCGTCGTAACGGTGTAGTAGCTCGCGTCGCCCTTGAACGGGCAGTAGGTGGCGGTGCCGGTCCGCTCCAGCAGCGAGCGGTCGACGTCGGTGATCGGGATGTACTGAACCGGCGGGTACGTCGCCTCACGCAGGGTCAACGCCCGCCGCGAGTCGGCGACCACCCGGCCGCCCACCGAGACGACGATCCGGGCCGGATTCGCCTCGATCGTGATCGGGTGATCGGGGCCGGGCTGCAGGATGGGCTTTTCGGTCATGGCGCGAACTCCTTTCTTCCAAAGGTAGTCCGCCGGAGCCTCGGACCGCGCTGCCGCCACCATCGGCGGTTCGATGATCGCATCGCTCCGGTCACCTCGGAGGTCGACGAGGAGTGGGGACGGCTGAACGCCATACGCACGCTTCCGACGATGGACGGGCTGATCGCCGCGATGGCCAGGGTGAACGGCTGGACCCTGGTCAGCCGGAACGTCGGGGGCTTCGACGGCACGGGGCTGTCCGTCGTCAACCCGTTCGACGCCGCCGGGCATCCGCCGGGCGCGTAGGATCCGACAGCCGGACAACCGGGGCGAGTGCGAGGACGTGGCGTGAGTTTTGAACTCGGGGTCTGGCTCGGGGCCGAGCCGATCACCGCGCAGGAGGCGCTTCGCAGGTATCTCGTCTGGAGCCGGAGCGACGCCGTCCCCGGTGAGCCGAGCCCGGAGACGGCGGCCTTCTACGAGGAGCTGACCTCGCTCTTCCCCGACCTGACCGCCGAGAACTACGCGGTCTCACCGTGGTCCGCACCGCTGATCGTGGGGGAGGAGTTCGTGCTGATGGACGCGGTCTTCCCGCGCGCCGGAGAGGTGTGCCGCGTGGTGCTGGAGCTGGCCCTGAGGCATCCTCTGGTGCTGTTCGAACCGTAGGTCCGGCGCGCGTCCGCCTTCAGGGGGAGACGGTGTCCGCCCAGCGACTGATCTTCTGCCCGCCGGAGCTTCAACGGCCCGTTCTTGTCCGGGCCGCTGCCTAATGTCCCTCATGGCGAAGGCGCCGCACGTTTGCGTCCGGGCGATCCGGACCGGTTCTCGGGAGATGCCGTCATGACCGTGTGGGAAGAAGTCCGCGACCTCATCGGCACCGGCGATGCTTTCAAGGTCGCGGCCAGGGTCGCCGCCCTTGACGACGCCGGGCGCGCGGAGGTGGCACGGGAGTTGCCCGGCCACCTCCCGGTGGCCCGGCAGGAGATGAGGGCGGCGGTGGAGAAGCGACGGTCCGACCGCTGGAACGAGCGAGACCGGGCCCGGAGGGCCCGGGGGGAGGCGTACAAGCGGTTCGCCCGCGAGCGCGGGATGTCCGATGCGGAGATCCACCGCCAGTGGGCGATGACCGACGGCTGGGGCGGCGACATGGAGGGCACCTGGGAGGATCCCTGGCCGGCCACCCCGGAGTACGGCGCGGGATACCCGGACAGGTCCGAGTACGACGCCTGGGTCGACCCGATGCGCGTCGCGGGAGCGGGCACGCTCCCCTGCGCGGCCGCGGCCTCCTGGTTTACCCGGCGCGGTTTCGAACGCGTCGGGGAATCCGCCGATCTCGTCGAACCGGTGCTCCAGGTGGTCGCCGCGCGTCCCGCCGAGTGGCAGGCCGATCTCGCCGTACGGCTCGCGCTGCGGATCCGCGTCCGGCCCGGGCGGTGGGAAGGCGACCTCGGAGACCGGAACCTGCCGCTCGCCCTGGCGCTGCTGCGCCACACCGGTGCCACACCGCCCGACCACGACCCGCTCGTGGTCGGTTGGGCCGACACGCCGCCGACCGCGGAGCGGCTGCGCGAGGACCCGCTGCTCGACGTGCTGCTGCCCAGGCTCTTCCAGGCGCAGGGGGTGGGCCGCGCGCTGCGCGAGGAGCGGGCCGACCCGCTCGCCGCCGAGTCGTGGCTGGGCGCGCTGCGCACCCTGGCCGCCGAGGGAAGGGTGAGCCGGGAGGTGTTGCTGGAGGGTTGCGTGGGCCGGTTCCTGCGCGGGGGCGGCGCGACCGACCTGCGGTTCTTCGCCCGCCTGCACGAACTGCTCGAACCGTCTCCCGCCGAGGTGGCCTCCCGCGCCGGTGACTACCTGCGGCTGCTGCCGGCGGCGCCGGGGCCGGTGGCCGAACTGTCGCTCAGGCACCTGCGCCACCTGGACTCCCTCCCGCGGGACGATGCGAACGACCTCGACTCCGACGACGTGAGCGAGGCCCTGTCCGGCCTGCTGTTCCGCGCGGAGGGCGGGCTGGTCAGGTCCGGGCTGGCCTGGCTGGACCGGTTCCTCCAGCGGGAGCCGGAACGGGCCGACGAGCTGTCGTCGGCCCTGGCGGCGGTGCTCGGCCACGAGGCGCCCGCCGTCCAGGAGCGGGCCGTGCGCCTGCTGGTCGGGCACGCGGCGGCCTTCGGCCCGTTCGGTGCCGAGGCCGTACGGGACGGGGCCGGGCAGCTGCCCGCCAGCCTGTCCAACAGGCTGGTCGCGGTCTTCGGCGGAGATCTCCAGGAGGAACCCGAGCCCGAGCCCGAGCCGGAGCCGGAGCCGGAGGAGCCCGGCGTGCTCCCCGCGCCGCCGCCCGCCACTGCGTTCCCGGTGCCGCGGACGCCCCAGCAGGTGGCCGCCCTGTGCGGGAAGAAGGACTGGGTCGAGGCCGAGGGGTTTCTCGGAGGGTTCGTCCGCCTCGCCGCCGAAGATCCCGGTGGGCTCCGGGACGCGCTGGCGGCACACCCCGCGAGGCAGCCGACGCAAGGCAGCTGGACGAGTCCCGAGTGCTGGGGTGCCGCGATCGCGGCGGAGTTCGTCGATCCCGGCGCGGAACCCCTTCCGGATGGCCTCGCCTCCCCGGAGGAGACCAGACCCGGGTGCGGGATCCGCCCTGCCGACCCGCGACCGGAGTCGCCGTGGACGAGGCTTCCCGGCCGGGATGAGGTCTGCGCGCCGGAGTGGCTCGTGCTGCGTCGTCACGCGGAGATCCTGGCCGCGCTCAAGGAGGGTGTCCTGCCGCCGCTGCTGCTGGCCACGCCCACCCTCTCCACCGGCCACCTCGACCCCGTGGAGCTGGTCGCCCGGATCGAGGAGCTGGAGGCGGCGGGGGTGGAGCCGCTCCCGGCCGATCTGGCGCAGGCGCTGCTCAGGCTGCCCAGGACCGTCGACCCCGCCGCGGTGACGCGGGCCGCCGCGCTGACCTCGGCGGCCGGGCGCGAGGCCGCCCGCCGGCTGGCGGGGAGCGGGCTGCCCGATCCGGTGGTGACCGTCCGCCGGTTCTGCTCTCCCGGTGCGAAGCCGGGCTGGAAGCTCACGGAGGATCCGGCCGGACACTGGCTCGACGAGCGCGAGCCGCAGCGGGCTCTCAAAGCGTGGCAGACCCTGGCGGTGGCCTCCATCACCCCGGGCGACATCACCCCGGGCGACATCATCCCGAGTGACATCACCCCGGGCGCACCGGCCGGTGAGCGGACGGTCCGTGCCGCGGCGTCGCTGATCGCCGAACTCCTGGTCTCGCCGCCCCGGTTCCTGGAGGAGGGGCGCGGCCATCACGGCAAGCTGATCGGCTGGTGGCCGGGCGTCATGCCGTCCCACCGCGAGGTGATCGCCGCGCACATGGTCCCGCTCCGGTTTCGCAGCGACTGGACCGGTGGCCTCGTCGACGGGCCGCGGCTCACCGACCTCGCGTGCGCGCAGGGACCGGTCGGGCAGGCGACCGCCCTGCTGCTGGTGGAACGGCTCGCCCTGAGCATGTCGGTGTACCGGCGCCGGGCCGTGCAGTACCTCCTGGCCACCGGGGACCTGCCCGCCGCCCAGCTGGGCACGGAGTTCGGGGAGCGGATACGCCGGTCCTGGCTCTCGATCTCCACGTTCCGGACGATCATGGAGGACGCCGTCTGCGTGGGCACCCACCGCGAGGCGTGGGCCATGATCGCCGCCGCCCTGCCCGGCCTGCTGGCCGTTTCTGGCGGGCGACCCCCCAAGGAACTGGTCGACTTCCTCGCCTTCGCCCGCCGGGTGGCCCGGCAGGCGAAGGCGACCGGCGAGATCCCCGAGGTCACGGCGGTCGCCGGGCGCAAGGGCTCCACCCAGGTCATCCGAGAGTGCCGCGGGCTGCGCGACCTGCTCTCCGCGCCGTGACAGCCGGACGGCGTCGTTCTCGATCGGCGTCGGCCACGGTCAGCGGCTGACCCTGTCGGACGGGCGGAGCAGGTCGAGGTCGGCGCGGCGGGGGAGGCTCTCCCAGTCGCCGTCGGCGGTCACCGCGAAGGCCCCGGCGGCGGAGGCGGTGGCGAGGCGCCGCTCGGAGGTCGCCCCGGCGAGGGTCTCGGCGATCCAGCCGGCGGCGAAGGCGTCCCCGGCGCCCACCGGGTCGAGCTCGGTGACCCGGTAGGGCTCCGCGTGCCGTACGGCGCCGTCGGAGAGCTCGACCGCGCCGAGGGCGCCGCGCTTGATGAGGACGTGGCGCGGGCCGAGGTCCGACAGGGCGTGGGCCAGGGTGAGCGGGTCGTCGCCCTCGACGATCAGCCTGGCCTCGGCCTCGGTGGCGAACAGGACGTCCACGGCGGCGACGGTCTCGCGCAGCGCGGCGGACGCCTCGGCGGGCGTCCACAGGGCCCGGCGGTAGTTGACGTCCATCGACACGATCGCGCCCGCGTCGCGGGCCTCGACGATCGCGGCCCGCACCGCCTCGGCGGCCGACGCCGACAGCGCGAGGGTGATACCGGTGACGTGCAGCACGCGTGCCGAGCGGATCAGCGAGACGTCCAGGTCGGCGGGGCGGAGCCGGGATCCGGCGCTCGCCGAGCGGTAGTAGCGCACGTCGACCACCTCGGACGTGCGCCTGCTCTTGATCATCAGGCCGGTGGGCGCCTCGGGATCGACCAGCATCCCCCGTACGTCGACGCCCTCGCCGGCCAGCGTCGAGCGGAGCAGTTCCCCGAACTCGTCGGCGCCCACCCTGCCGATCCAGGCCGCGCGCCCGCCGAGGCGGCAGACGCCGATGGCCACGTTGGACTCCGCGCCACCCACGCCGAGCCCGAAGTCGCGGGCGTGCCTGAGCGGGCCGGTACGCCGCGCGCTGAACAGCGCCATGCTCTCGCCGAGCGTTACCAGGTCGGTCATGGGAGAGGAGTCGTCCTTAGGGAGTCGGTGCCGGTTTCGCCGGTCAACGGGTCGTGCCGGTGGTGAGGTCGACACCGGTCCTGGCGTCGGCGGGCGGACCGTGTCCGGTTTCGCCGGTCACCGGGTCGCCCCGAGCTTCCTGGAGATGCGCAGGGCCGTCTCGGCCACCAGGGGTCCCAGCTCTCGTACCCTCGTGGCGGTGATCCGGGAGGTGAGACCCGAGATGGAGATCGCCGAGATGGCGACGTCGTTGTGGTTGAAGATCGGCGCCGCGACGCAGCGCACCTCGGGCTCGTTCTCCCGGTCGTCGACCGAGTAGCCCCGCTGCCGGACCCGGCCCAGCTCGGTACGGAGGCGCGCGGCGTCGGTGATGGTGTGCCGGGTGACGTACGGCAGCCCGGCGGCCACGATCTCCTCGACTGCCTCCTCCGGCTGCCAGGCGAGGATCGCCTTGCCCACGGCGGTGCGGTAGACGGGAGCGCGGCTGCCGATGCGCGAGGCCATGCGCACGTTGGTCTCGTTCTCGACCTTGTCGATGTAGACCACGTCGGGCGGGTCGTAGACCACGAGATGGACTGTCTCCCTGGCCTCCGTCATCAGCCGGTGCGACTCCTCGGCGGCCACGGTCCGCAGGTCGAGCGTGGCCAGGTAGGCCTGCCCGAGGTGGAGGGCGCCGCTCCCCAGCCGGTAGGCGCCGCTCCTGCGGTCGCGTTCCAGCAGCCTGGCCTCGATGAGCGGGGTGGCCAGCCGGAGCACAGTGCTCTTGGACATGCCGAGCGCCTCGGCGAGCCGGGTGAGCGACAGGCCGTGGCCCGCGCCCGCGTGGTCGCGTACGTGCGTGAGGACGGCGAGGGCGCGCCGGAGCGAGGCCGACTGGTTGCGTTCCGGGGCGGGCTCACTCATCACGGCTTTCCATGCTGCTCCGGCAGATCGAATACCAGGTCAAGGTAGGCGAGCACGCCACCTCGCGCCACTTTGCAGCACAACCTTCTGCATTGCACAACAAATCGGTGATCCGCTTCCCGTGGCGGACGGGGCTTCCTAGGGTCTGCCGCCAACAGGAGGAGGCGCTTTGAAGTTCCTGAACATGGCCGTGGCGGGTGTGGCCCTGCTGGCCCTCGCCGCGTGCGCGCCGTCCACCGCCCCGTCGGCGGGCGGCGGCGACGAGAAGTCCGGAACCCTGCGGGTCTGGCTCTTCGACGAGCCCAACCATGCTCCCAAGGAGAAGGTGGTGGAAGAGGCGATCAAGGAGTTCACCGCGGCCAACGCGGGGGTGAAGGTCGAGGTCACCTACATCCCGACGACGCCGGCCCGGCACGAGAAGTTCAAGGGCGCGTTCAACGACCCGGCCAGCGCCCCCGACGTCGCCGAGTACGGCAACACCGACCTGGCCGAGTACGCCGCCGCGGGCGGCTTCGCCGACCTGAGCGCCGACCTCGCGAGCTGGCCGGAGGGCAAGGACATCGGCACGGACCTGCTCGGGTCCGCGACCGTCGACGGCAAGGTCTACGGCCTGCCGTGGTACATCGGCATCCGGGCCCTCTACTACCGCACCGACGTCTTCGAGGAACTCGGCCTCAAGCCGCCCACGACGATCAAAGCCCTGACCGAGACCGCCCGCGAGATCCGTGAGAAGAAGCCCGACCTGTACGGCGTCGCCGTCGGAGGGGAGTACACCTTCGGCGCGCTGCCCTTCGTCTGGGACGCCGGAGGCGACATCGAGAGCCTCGACGGCGACGCCGCCCGCAAGGGCGTGAAGAGCTACACCGACCTGCTCAAGGATGACAACTGCCCGCCGCAGGCGTGTGCGAGCCTCACCGGCGGCAAGACCGTCGAACTGTTCGCCAGTGGCAAGGCCGCGATGGGCATCCTGGGCAACTTCAGCAGGTCCGCGGTGGACGCGGGCGCGGCGGCGGGCAAATACGCGGTGGTGCCGCTGCCGGGCACCGAGGAGGGGACGATCGCCCCGGCCTTCTCCGGCGGCAACAACCTCGGCGTCATGAAGAACAGCGGGCACCGCTCGCTGGCCGTCAAGTTCGTCCAGTTGCTGGGTGGCAAGACCTACCAGACCAAGATGTACGAGGCCATGGGTAACCTGCCCACCCTGACCTCCGCGCGGGACGAGCTCGCGGCCTCGGACCCCTTCCTCAAGCCGTTCCTCGACACCGTCGCGGCGGGCACCCGCTTCGTGCCGATCGACCCGGCCTGGGTGAAGATCGACAACCAGAAGGTCATCCCGACCATGCTGCAGAAGATCGCCACGGGGCAGTCCACAGTCGAGCAGGCCACCGAGGAGGCCGCCGCGGCGGTGAAGGCGGCGTTCGGCCGGTCATGACCACCGCCACCACGACGACGGCGGGCTCCGGGGCCGGGGTCCGCCGGGCGGTGCCGCGCCCCGGCGGCGGGCTCAGGCCGTGGCTCTACCTGCTGCCCTCTGCTGCCGTGCTGCTGCCGCTCTTCGGCTACCCGATCTACATGCTCGGCCTGCTGTCGGTGTTCGACTACCGGCAGGCCCAGGTCAGCGGGGGAGAGCCGACGAGGTTCATCGGCTTCGAGAACTACGCGACGCTCCTGGGCGACCAGCGCTTCTGGTCGGTGCTGGCGCAGACCCTGGTGTTCGCCGCGGCCCTGGTGGTCGCGACGCTGGCCGTCGGCGCGACCCTCGCCGTCGTGCTCACCAGGGCGGGCCGGGTGCCCCGGCTGCTGCTGTCGCTGGCGGCCATGGCCGCCTGGGCCGCGCCCGCCATGACCGGCTCGACGGTCTGGATGTTCCTCTTCGACGCCGACCTGGGCCTGGTCAACCAGGTCCTGGGCATCGAGGGCTATAACTGGTTCTACGACAAATGGGTGACCTTCGGGGTCGTCGGTGCCACGGTGGTCTGGCACTCCTTCCCATTCGTCATGGTGACCCTCTACGCCGGGATCCAGGCCATTCCGGTCTCCGTTCTGGAGGCGGCAGCCCTGGACGGCGCCTCCGCGTGGAACTCGTTCTGGCGGATCATCGTGCCGATGCTGCGGCCGCTGATCACGATCGTGGTCATTCAGTCGATCATCTGGGACTTCAAGATCTTCACGCAGATCTATGTGATGACCAACGGCGGCGGCATAGCGGGGCAGAACTCGGTGCTCAACGTCTACGCCTACCAGACGGCCTTCGGCTCGTCGGAGTACGGGCTTGGCGCGGCGATCGGCGTCGTCATGACCCTGATCCTGCTCACGGTCACCCTCTTCTACATCCGAGCCCTCTACCGTACGGGGGAGAAGCTGTGAGCAGGTCCCGCCTGGTCGCCAACACCGTGGCGCTGGTCACCGCGTTCGTCACCTTCTTCCCGA
The DNA here is from genome assembly GCF_040298085.1 of Streptosporangium sp. NPDC001681. Lineage (NCBI taxonomy): Bacteria > Bacillati > Actinomycetota > Actinomycetes > Streptosporangiales > Streptosporangiaceae > Streptosporangium > Streptosporangium sp. NPDC001681. Next base: position 12,135 of record NZ_JBEOZN010000139.1, read on the forward strand.
TCTACTGGATGGTGCTCTCCGCGCTCAAGCCCGCCGGGGAGATCCAGTCACTCCAGGTGCGCCCGTGGACCCTGGCACCCACCTTCGAGCACTTCCAGCGGGTGCTCGGTGGCGAGAACTTCGGCCGCTACCTTCTCAACAGCCTGGGTGTCGCCCTGACCGTCGTCGTCCTGTCCGCGCTGGTGGCCTTTCTCGCCGCGGTCGCGGTGACCCGGTTCCGCTTCCGGTTCCGTACCACCGTGCTGATCATGTTCCTGGTGGCGCAGATGGTGCCGGTGGAGGCGCTCACCATCCCGCTGTTCTTCCTCGTCCGCGACCTCGGCGGGGTGGTGCCCGGCGTGGGCCTCAACACCCTGGGCTCGCTCGTCCTGGTCCACCTGGCGTTCTCGCTGCCGTTCGCCGTCTGGATGATGAGGGGGTTCGTGGCCGCGGTGCCCGAGACGCTGGAGGAGGCTGCGATGATCGACGGCGCGAGCCGGCCGGTGATCCTGTGGCGGATCCTCTTTCCCCTCGTCGCACCGGGACTGGTCGCCACGAGCGTCTTCTCGTTCATCACGGCCTGGAACGACTTCATCTTCGCCAGGACCTTCATCATCTCGGCCAGGGACAACCAGACGCTGCCCTCGGCCCTGCTGGTCTTCTTCAAGCCCGACGAGAACGACTGGGGCGGCATCATGGCGGCCTCGACGCTGATGACCGTTCCTGTGCTGATCTTCTTCGTGGCCGTCCAGCGCAGGCTGGTGGCCGGGCTGGGCGGGGCGGTGAAGGACTGACACCCGCCGGGCTCCGTTCCCCTCTGTACCGATAATTTTTGCCTGGACCAGGGCAGAACTGTCCCTCGGGATGGTTGACAGGCCAAAATTGGTCCGTGGTCAGGATCGGATCGGTAGGAATGAGCGATTGCGAGGGTGGGAGGCTTCCGCCAGTTCTGGGCCAGTTGTTCGCTGACAGGGCCGACGGAAGCAGCGAGGGTGAGGGCCGGAAGCTCTCGGTGGACCTGCCACCGGGTGACGTGGTGTGGCCCGACCCCGGTTACGCTCAGCTCTCCTTTCGTCGCCGTCCGGCGTTCTGGCTCAGCGAGGTGGCCGTCTCAGGTGAGTACTGGGCACGGCTGCGGGCGCAGCACGAGCACTCCGGCCTGTGGCCGGTGCTGCTGGAGGACTCGGTGCAGCCCTGGTCGGCCGGTCAGATCGCCCCGGACACCGCCGTCGAGATCGACAACTACCACGCCGCCGCGTTCATGGCCGAGGTCTGGTCCGACTGGATCGCCAAGGCTCACATCGACCAGCTCGAAATCCTCGACCCCTTCGGAGTCGAATGTCCGGGTCCGGCCCCGGCGGGAAGGCTCGCCGCCGATCCCGGCGTGGTCGCCGACTGGTACGCGGGCCTGGTGGCCGAGCGCAGGACCCCGCTCGGACTCGTCGCGGTCGAGCGCGGGGCCGACGCCCTCGCCGTCATGGGCTGGCAGGGCGCCCTGAACCACAACGAGTGGATGGTCCCGCTCGCGGCGGTGGTACGGAGCTGGGAGGACAGGTTCGGGGTGCGGCTGGTCGGGATGGGGTTCAACACCCTCGACCTCAGCGTCGCCGCGCCCCCGACGACCTCGGAACACGCCCTGCACGTCGCCGCGGAGCACTGGACGTTCTGCCCCGACAGCATCATCCAGGGCGCGGGGAACCTCATCGACTACGCCGAGCAGATCAAGGGCAGGAACGCCTGGTCGTTCTGGTGGGACTGAGCCCGCCCCGGGGTGCCCTTCGTCAAGGGAGGGCTTCCTCGGGGAGCGCGGATTCCCCAATGTGGATCTTTGAGGGGGATCTACCTCGGGGATGCTCTCCCCCCGGGCGTGGAAGGGCTTCGGGCACGGGGCTCGGGGTGTGATCACCCTCGCGCGACTGGGCCCCTCGTGGGCGCGGAAGGCCCTCGGACACGGGTCTCCGGGGTGTGAAACCCGAGATCGGCAAGACGTTCTCGCTGGTAGGGCGGTTGTTGGTGGGACGGGGTCTCCGATGGGGCTTTCTTGAAGCTTGTAGGTAGATCTTCTGGGGTTTTCATGACATTTGCTTTGCTTTGTCCGGTTTCGGTGGGTAGTGTCCACGGATATCGGTTGGCGACCTGCCCTTCACAAGAGGGAGCGGCCGGCCGACGTCGAATCCCACCGGGCCCGCGGGGCCCAGGGAGCCGGGGAACCACTTTCCCGGGGTGAATCCGCCGCGAACGTGCGGCGGTAGGGCAACTCCATCGCCCGAACCCGTCAGCTAACCCGGTAGACGAGCTGGAGAGGAGATCCCCCTCATGGATCACCGCGTCACCGCGTCGGTGCCCGTCCTGCCCGTGCCGACCACCTGAACTTCATCTCTGTCCTTCGTCGCCGCGCCTGAGCGTGGCACCTGGACCGTGCTCCGCGTAGCGATCCGCTGATCTCGCCACGCCGCTTTTCCGAAGAGCGCGTCCCCGCCAGTGCACCCCTTGCCGTGTGTCGCAGCTGGCTGCCCCGTTCCCTCGTGAAAGAGCCCCTTCTTCATGCGTCTTCCCTTTGACCTGCCCAAGAACGGTCTGATCAAGAACCTCTCGTACAAGAACCGTCTCACCACCGCCGCCCTCGTCGGCGCGAGCGTGCTCGTCTCCGGCGGCGTCGCCTCCGCGCTGCCCGCCTCCCCCGCCGTCGCCGCCCCCGCCTCCGCCGCCTCCCCCGGCGCGGACACCGAGGTGGCCGCCAACGAGGTCGTGCTCCTCAAGGGCTCGACCAGGGCCTCCTACTTCTGGGACGACTCCTCGGGCCGGGCCGGCGACACCGGTCTGCCGGCCAGTGGCAAGCCGATGCAGAAGGGCATGATCGCCAGCCCGAGCTGGCCCCTGTTCACCGAGGGCTACGTCGTCTACAAGGGCAAGAAGGCCAAGTTCTTCGTCGGTGACCGCGGTCCCGGCGTGCCCTCCAACGTGGGCGTCATGATCGACCTTGACGCCAAGACCTTCGCCGACCTGACCGGTGGCCGGTTCAACCCCGCCACGCTCGGTGTGGACGGTAACGGCGGCATGGGCCACATCGACGTCAAGTACGTGGTCACCAAGTGGGGTGACGGCGTGGGCAAGAAGAACCACCCCGTGGCGTTCTCCACCGGTGCCTGGCGTTACCGGGACGCGAACCCGGCGAAGCCTCCGCAGACGGTCCTGGTCAAGGCCGAGCAGTCCAAGAAGGCTGTGAAGGCCCAGCAGGTGAGCCAGACGTTCGCCAAGCCCAAGATCATGTCCGAGCCCCTCACCGCGCCCGGGGCGATCGTCGCCGCCAAGCCGGTCGCCCTGTCCGGCGCCGATGCCAAGGCCGCCGAGCAGGGTGTCCGGGACCTGGGCGCCACCGCCCCGGTGGCGGCCGCGACCCCGGCCGGTTCCTCCGCCACCACGGCCGCCACCCTGGCCCTGGTCGGAGTGCTCGCCGCGGGCGGTGCCACCTACCTGGTCGCCGGCCATCTCCGCCGCAGGGCGGTCGCCGAGAAGAGCTGAGGTCCGGCGCGATCGATGAGCTCACCGCCCCGGTAACGCCCGGGCGGTGAGCCCCTGCCGCGGCCCGTGCCCTTTCTGAAAGGGCACGGGCCGCGGCAGGATCAGACCTCGAGCCTCTCCTCGATGCCGCGCAGGATGTGCCGCGCGAGCGCGAGGTTGGCCCGGTTCCGGTCGAGGGCCATGTAGATGAACAGGCCTTTGCCGCTCCGGCCGGAGAGCGGGCGGATCACGTGGTACTGCGTGCCGAGGGTGATGAGGATGTCCTCGATGCCGTCCTTGAGACCGAGCGACTCCATGGTCCGCATCTTGGCCTTGACGACCTCGGTGTTACCCGCGGCCGCCACCTGGAGGTCGAGATCCTTGGAACCGCCGAGCGCGCCCAGCGCCATCCCGCTGTTGTAGTCGACGATGACCGCGCCGATGGCGCCGTCGATCGCCATCATCTCCTTGAGAGAGATGTCCATGTTGCCCATTTCTGTCTCCGATCACTGGGTTATCGACATGCGCGAGGTGATGGCGGCCAATCTGGCCGCCGTCTTGCGACCCTCCAGCCGGAGCAGCCCGAGGTTGGTCCCCGGGCGTGCCAGGACTGTGAGGACGATCTTGGGTCCGGCGGCGTAGCAGGCCGCGTAGCCGTTGGTGCCGGAGATCAGCGTCTCCTCGAAGGTGCCCTTGCCGGCCATGCCCGTCATCCGGCGGCTGAGGGCCAGGAGCGCGGAGGAGAGCGCGCCGGTCTGCTCGGCGGCGGTGTCGCGGCCCAGATCACTGGCCAGGGTCAGGCCGTCGACGCTGCACACGATGCTCCCGTCCACGTCGGGGATGCGCTCTCGCAGCAGCGCCATCTCCCGGCGTATCTCCTCACGCAGTTCCACCGGCACCCTCCTTCCGATCAGCTTCAGCGTCCGCAGCCTTATCGGCGGCATCGAACCAGGCTCAAGTCAGTGCCTCCAATGCGTTCCTGAGCCGGATGAGCAGGTTGACGTCGGTCGGATCCCCGGTGGCTCCGGGGAGCGACGCAGGCGTCGCCAGGGAGCCCGTTCCGGCTGCCGGGATCTCCGTGGCCCCCCTCGTCCGTCTCGGCAGCGGGTCCTGCGCGGCGGGTGCGGCGGCCGTGTCGGGTTCCGGGACGCGCAGCAGCCCACGGGAGGCGAGCTGCCGTACGGCGAGCAGCACCGAGTACGCCGGGCGGCCCAGCTTGCGTGCCAGGTCGGCCGGGGTCGCCGTGGAGTCGGCGCCGACCAGCACCTCCCACTGCAGCGAGCTCAGCACCACCCGCTGGGCGGCGACGCGCCTCCGCGGGACGACCGGGAGCGTGTCCAGCTCCGCGGACGGCCAGGTCTGTTCCAACTGCGCCTTCCTCCGCTTGCACTCCCGGAGCAGGCCGGCCGCGTCGAAGTACCACTGCGGTCCGAGCCAGTGCCGCTCTCCCCGCCGGAACCTGGGCCGGTGCCCGGTCGACTCCAGCAGGAAGTAGCTGGCGTCGAGCACCGTGCTCAGCACGCAGAACTCCAGCTCGCCCTTGGTGAGCAGACCCTGGGCGAGGAGCCGGTCGCCTCCGAGGATCTGCGGGGCGGCGACCGGCGGCTCGCCGCCCCGCAGATCCTCGGTCGCGGACTGCCTGGCCTGTCGTACGGCGTGGGCGGAGATCCCGCGGCAGGCCGCCAGCAGGTCCTCCAGCCGGGGGGCCGCCGCGCTCTCGGCATAGGTCACGCGGCCGTCGGTGAGATAGATGGCGCCCGCCTTGCCGAGGCGGAGCGAGCCGGTGGCGCGATCACTGGCGAGCCCGCTGAGGATGATCTCGACGCTCGGCACGGCTTCACGTCGATATCAGGCGGCCGGAAAGGGCCTGGAGGCGGTGGCGGGCCAATGCCAGGTTCGACCGTTCCAGGTCGAGCCTGACGTAAATGACCAACGGGCCGTCGAAAAGCGTTTCCAACGGCCGCAGCAAATGGTGGCCGCCGTCCGTGGTTATGATCATGTCGTCGATCCGGACGGTGCCGCCCGGTGCGGTGACGGCGAGTCCGTCCAGCGTCGCGCGCAGGGTCTCGCTCAGCCCCGCGGCCGATCGCTCCACGTCACCGTGGCGGCTCGCGCCGCCGGTCGCCACGACCGTCCCGCTGGTCTGATCGATGAGGATCGCGTCCAGGGCACCGGGGATGGCCATTACCTCAGTGAGGCAGTCTTCGATTCCGAGCACGTGCTCTCCCTTGCCGGCGACTTCAGGCGTCGCCCGGTCAGCGTAGGGAAAGCCCTCGGGACTCGTTCTTTCCAGCCAGTGCCTTGATAGGAAAAAGCGTAGGATTCACCAACCGAGTAGGAAGATATACACCCCGGGTGGAAATCAACCCGTTGGCTGGTCGGTGATAATCGCCTTTTCGTCCGGCTTGAAAACAAGAATGTTCTTCACATAGGAATTCACCGCGGCGGGCAGGCCGACGTCGTTCCCGGCCTCCTCCGACAGGAACCAGCGGTGGTCGAGCACCTCGTGGAAGAACTGGGCGGGCTCCAGCTTGCCGCGCAGATTCTGCGGGACGGCCTCCACCGTGGGCTGGAAGACCTCGGCCAGCCAGCGGTGGGCCACGATCGCCTCGTCCTCGTGGCGCAGGCCGTACGACACGCGGAAGCAGTCGAGGTCGTTGAGGAGCCGCCTGGCCTGGTTCTCCTCCACGTCCAGGCCGGTGAGCCGGAGCAGCCTGCGCTGGTGGTGCCCGGCGTCCACCACCTTGGGGCGGACGATCAGCCGCCCGGTGCCCGCCTTGCGGCGGACCATCATCTCGGCGACGTCGAAGCCCAGCGAGTTCAGCCGGCGGATCCGCTGGTCGATCATGTGCCAGTCGACCTCCTCGATGATGTCGTCGGAGGTGAGCTCACCCCAGAGGCGGTGGTAGCGCTCGCAGATGGAGTCGGCGACCTGTTCGGGGTCGATGGAGGAGTGCAGCAACCCGCCCGCCTCCAGGTCGAGCATCTCGCCGAAGATGTTGGTGTGCGCCACCTCTATGTCGTACAGCCGCTGGCCCTCACTGATCATGGGATGCAGCTCACCGGTCTCGGCGTCGACGAGGTAGGCGGCGAAGGAGCCCGCGTCCCGGCGGAACAGGACGTTCGACAGTGAGCAGTCGCCCCAGTAGAAGCCGCCGAGGTGCAGCCGTACCAGCAGCACGGCCAGGGCGTCGAGCAGCCGGTTGAGCGTCTCGGGGCGGACCGTCCCGGACATGACCGCCCGGTAGGGCAGCGAGAACTGCAGGTGCTGGGTGATGAGCGCCGAGTCGAGCGGCTCGCCGGCGGCGTCGGTCCGTCCGGTGACCACCGCCACCGGCTCGACCGACGGGGTGTCCAGCCGGCTCAGGTCCCACAGCAGGCGGTACTCGCGCTTGGCGTAGTACTCGCTGATCTCCTTGATCGCGTACACCTTGCCCGCCAGGCGGGTGAAGCGCACCACGTGCCGGGAGATGCCGCGCGGCAGGGAGACCAGGCGGTGCTCGGGCCAGTCCTCCAGCGGGACGTCCCAGGGCAGGCGGATGAGGTCCGGATCGCTCGGGGCGCCGGTGAGCTGGAGAGGCATCGGGTCAGTCCTCGCGAAGGGGGTGTACGGGGCGGGGCCGCGTCGCGCTCGGTCCTCGCGACGAGGGCGTACGGGCAAAGGGCGGTCGTGTCGCGGTCAGTGCTCGCGGCGGGGGAACGTGGGCGGGTCGAAGGCGCGCCGGACCACCGCGGCGAGCTGTTCCTCGGTGAGCACGCGGGGCTCGCCGACGCCCTTGGCCCGCACGTAGACCTCGCAGAGCCACTCCAGCAGCCTGGTCGCCTCGAAGGCCCCGTCCAGGTCGTCGCCGATCGTGACCCCGCCGTGGTTGGCCAGCAGCGCCGCGCGCCGGTCCGCCAGCGCGGCCCGGACGGAGGCGGCGAGCTCGGGCGTGCCGTAGGTGGCGTATTCGGCGACGCGGACGGTCCCGCCGAGCAGCAGGGCGTTGTAGTGGATGGGCGGCAGCTCGCTCATGGTCGTGGCGACCACGGTGCCGAAGACGGAGTGGGTGTGCACGATCGCGCCGGCCTCGGTGGTCGTATAGACCGCCAGGTGCATGGGGGTCTCCGAGGACGGCTGCAGGTGGCCCTCGACGAGGTGGCCCTCGACGTCGACGATCGGGCAGGCCTCGGGTTCCAGCCGGTCGAGGGAGACGCCGCTGGGCGTCACGGCGACGAGTTCGCCCGCGCGCACGCTGAGATTCCCCGCGGTTCCGACGACCAGTCCGGTCGTGGCGGCTCGGCGGCCGTACTCACACAGCAGGCGGCGCTGCTCGGCCAGCAACATGCCGTCAAAAGTAGGGGCTTGCGGTACCGGGCGGCAAACCCTCATTATCTGGTCTAGACCGGTTGCCGCCCCTTGGCTACCGGCGAGCACGGTTCCTTTATCTCCCTGGCGGCGGCCACGTCAATGGTTCCAGGGAAATATCGGCCACTGTGTGCCGTTCTGTCATTGAATTGCACCTCCTCGGCGTTTGGTAGCTAGCGGATAGGTCGCGAGGACATCACGGCTCGGTCTAGACCGGCTGGGAAGTCTTGACGCTGGACTCCGCGGATACGTACCTTCGGGCAAACGTTTAGGAAACTTTCCTAATTGATCCCCCGTTCAGGAGGGTTGCATGTCAAACTCGGTCGGTACGCCCGGAGACATCACCCGGCGGCAGCTGCTCCGCCGGATCGGCATGAGCGCTCTGATCGTCGGTCCAGGCGCCGGGTTGCTCAGCGCCTGCGCCACCGGTGGCGCGGCTCCGGCGGCCAGCACCTCGGCGGCCCCCTCCGCGGGTGGCGCGATCTCCGCGGCGAACCCGTTCGGCGTCGCCGCCGACGCGCCGCTTGAGGTCGTCATCTTCAAGGGCGGCCTCGGTGACAGTTACGCCACCGAGGTGCACGAGCCGCTGTACAAGAAGGCGTTCGCCCAGGCACAGGTCAAGCACGTCGCCACCCAGCAGATCGCACAGACCCTGCAGCCGCGGTTCGCCGGCGGCGACGTCCCCGACGTGATCGCCAACTCCGGCACCGACCTGATGGACAACGGCGCCCTGCAGCAGGAGGGCCAGCTTCTTGAGCTCACCGAGCTGTGGGACGCCCCCTCGATCGACGACCCGAGCAAGAAGGTCCGTGACCTGGTCGCGCCGGGCACCGTCGAGTCGGGTCTCCTCGCGGGCAAGCCGTACCTGATGAACTACGTCTTCTCCGCGTACGGCCTCTGGTACGACTCCGCGCTGTTCGAGAAGAACGGCTGGACCCCGCCGAAGACCTTCGAGGAGTTCAAGGCCTTCGCCGAGAAGGCCAAGGCCGCCGGGATCACCCCGTTCGCGTACGCGGGCAAGAACGCCTCCTACTACGCGTACTGGATGATCCTCATCTCCGCCGCGAAGATCGAGGGCAACCAGATCCTGCTCGACGTCGACAACCTCGTCGACGGAGTCTGGCAGCGCGACTCCATGAAGCAGTCCGCCGCCGCCTGGGCTGAGATCGGCAAGTACATGGACAAGTCCTTCGAGGGCCTGATCCACACCGAGGTGCAGCTCCGCCAGAACCAGGGCAAGGTCGCCCTCTACCCCTCCGGCTCCTGGCTGGAGAACGAGCAGAAGGAGCAGACCCCCGAAGGCTTCAAGTACGCGCTGTCGCCCACTCCCAGCGTCACCGCGGCCGACAAGATGCCGTTCGAGGCCATCCGCGCCGCCGCCGGCGAGGCGTACATCGTCCCGGCCAAGGCCAAGAACCCCAAGGGCGGCCTGGAGTACCTGCGCATCATGCTCTCCAAGGAGGGCGCGAGGGGCTTCACCGAGAAGTCCGGCAACATCACGGTGGTGACCGGTGCCGCCGACGGCCTGGAGCTGTCGCCGGGCAACGCCAGCCTCAGCGCCGCGCAGAGCGCCGCGGGCCAGAACATCGTCACCTTCAGCAGCTTCGAGAACTGGTACAAGGAGTTCGAGACCGAGCTGCGCAAGCAGACCAACGCGCTGATGTTCGGCCGCATCTCCGCCGACGAGTTCTGCGAGAAGATGCAGAAGGCCGCCGACAAGACCAAGGCCGACTCGTCCATCACCAAGCAGACCCGGACGGTGTAGCCCCGATGCGGCAAGGCAAGTATCCGTTCATCGTCGGCTTTCTCGCCGCGCCGGTGCTCCTCTACGTGGTCTTCGTGGTCAGCCCGTACATCCAGGCTTTCTACATCGCGGTGACCAACTGGAAGGGCATCTCGGCGAACCCTCAGTTCATCGGCCTGGAGAACTTCGCCAGGCTCCTTGACGACGAGGTCTTCTGGGCTGCGGTGCGTCACCACGGTGTTCTGCTGCTTGTCATGCCGCTGGTCACCATCGTGATCGCCCTGTTCTTCTCCTTCCTGCTCAACCTGAGCGGCGGGCAGCGGGGCGGGCGGATGACCGGGATCTGGGGCTCGAAGGTCTACCGGGTGATCTTCTTCCTGCCCCAGGTCCTGGCCGTCGCCATCGTCGGCGTGCTCTTCCAGGCGATCTACCGTCCGGACGGGACCGGCGTGATCAACGGCCTGCTCGGCAAGGTCGGCATCGAACCGGTCGGCTGGCTCATCGATCCCGACATCGCCCTGCTGGCCATCATCGGCGTGATGGTCTGGCAGGCCGTCGGCTTCTACGTGGTGCTGTTCTCGGCCGGCATGTCCTCCATCCCCAAGGACGTGTTCGAGGCCGCCGCCCTCGACGGCGCGGGCAGGTTCACCCTGTTCTTCAGGATCACGATCCCGCTGCTCTGGGACACCATGCAGGTCGCCTGGGTCTATCTCGGCATCGCCGCCTTCGACGCCTTCGCCCTGGTCCAGGTCCTCTCGGTCGACCGCGGTGGGCCCGACAACGCCACGACGGTGCTCCCGATGGAGATCTGGCGCACGGCGTTCAACTTCTCCAAGTTCGGCTACGCGTCGGCGATGGGCGTGGCGCTGTTCTTCATGACCATCACGTTCGCCGCCCTCACCCTGCGCGTGACCCGGCGCGAGAGGATCGAGTTCTGATGGCCACGGACACGGCTCGCAAGCCCGCCGCCTCCCGCCCCGCCGCCCACGCGCGTGCCAGGCGGACCAGGGGCTCGCTCGGCCCCTTCGGGGTGCTGTCCCACCTCGCGCTGCTGGTCTGGGCGATCCTGATCGTCGGCCCGATCCTCTGGACGTTCCTGGCCTCTTTCAAGACCAACACCGAGATCTTCGGGGACGCCATCACGCTGCCCGCCTCCTTCGGCTGGGAGGCCTGGGGCCGGGCCTGGGAGAAGGCGCACATCGGGCAGTACATGCTGAACACCGTCTTCGTGGTGGCGTGCAGCACGGCCGGCACCATGTTGCTCGGCTCGATGGCCGCGTACGTGCTGGCGCGCTACACCTTCCCCGGCAACAGGGCGATCTACTTCCTGTTCGTGTCGGGGATGACGTTCCCGGTCTTCCTCGCGCTGGTCCCGCTCTTCTTCGTGGTGAAGAACCTGGGCCTGATCGACACCCACCTCGGCGTGATCCTGGTCTACATCGCCTACTCGCTGCCGTTCACCGTCTTCTTCCTGTCGGCGTTCTTCAAGACGCTGCCCACCTCGGTGGCCGAGGCGGCGATGATGGACGGCTGCTCGCACACCCGGACGTTCTTCCAGATCATGGTGCCGATGGCCAAGCCGGGGCTGGTCAGCATCACGATCTTCAACATCCTGGGTCAGTGGAACCAGTACCTCCTGCCGATCGTGCTGCTGTCGGGCAACGTCGAGGACAAGTGGCTGATCACCCAGGGCGTCGCCAACATCTCCACCAGCGCCGGTTACGAGGCCGACTGGCCCGGCCTGTTCGCCGCGCTGAGCATGGCCATCATCCCGGTCATGATCGTCTACATCATCTTCCAGCGCCAGATCCAGTCGGGTCTCACCTCCGGCGCGGTCAAATGACCGGATCCGGTCAAATTACCGGCTCCGGCGAGTAATCCCGAGAGTGTCGTCAGGAGTCGTTCATATTCGGAACGACTCCTGTCCCCTCTCCACGGAGAAACCCGACCCATGGCCCACCCCGACCAGGACTTCCCCTTCCCCTTCTTCGGAGCGGGGGAGGCGAGTTATTACATGTGGGCCGAAGTGCACGTCCGCTTCGCCCGGCAGCCCACGGCCTCCCAGTGCGCGGTCATCGTCGACACCGTCCCGGCACCCCTGCGCGGGGCGCTCGACTGGTGCGAGGGGCGCCAGCTCATGGTGGCCAGCGGCCTGTTCCTGCACGGTACGGTGGCCCGCTCCTACCCCGCGCTCGGCGGCGAGTCCGACCGGATCGGCGACGACGGCTGGCTGTACGCCGCGCCCTCCCGGATAGCCGCGCTCAACGCCGACATCGAGAGATGGCTGCTCCGCATTCACCGGGAGTGCCCGATCCTGGCCGCCTACCGCGCCGAGGACCCCGACAGCGGCGGCACCCGCCTGTCCGGCTGGCACGACTGGAGCCTGTCCCGGCTACCCGGTCTGCTGCCCGAGCTGGAGCCCCTCCTGGAGGGGACCAGCCATGCCACCGCCATGGCCCAGGGCATCATGGCCATGGCCCGGCGCGCCGGGAGCCTGCCCCGGCTTGGTGTCCTCGCCGGGGACGTGATCTCCTGGGAGGATGAACCTGCTTGACGACTCCGCGGTGGACGACCGGCTCACCGGCCTGCCCGAATGGCGGCGCGAGGGAGACGAGATCCGCCGGAAGATCACCGCCACCGACTTCCCGACCGCGATCCGCATCGTGGACGAGATCGCGGTCGAGGCCGAGAAGCTCAACCACCACCCCGACATCGACATCCGCTGGCGCACCCTCCACCTCGCGCTCAGCACGCACGACGCCGGCGGGCTGACGGAGATGGACTTCACCCTGGCCGCCCGCATCGACGAGATAGCCGCCGCCAACGCCTGAACGCCGAGCGGTTCGGCCGCGGGTATCGACGAGACAGCCGCTCTTCGTCGTCCAGGGCATGGTCGTGCTCGGCTCGCGCCCTGGCCCATCGCTCGGCCAGGTTGGTCACCTCAGGTGGTACTTCGCTCATGCTGGGGACGCTACCCACGG
>NZ_JBEOZN010000140.1:0-24633 GCF_040298085.1 Streptosporangium sp. NPDC001681
AGCCCCTCGGCGTCGGCGATCCGGATCGCCGCCTCGGTGATCTGCGCGCGGCTGTAGGTGGGCTTCGGCCCGCGGGCCGGGCGTTCGGGCCGCATCCAGATGTTCACGTACTCGGCGTCGGTCACCGTTCCACCCCCTACTTGCGTACATAGTACCCAGTAACTTAGCCTGGCCGCCATGACCGCGTACAACGTACCCAGTGGAGGGATCATGGCGGATCCGGTCGTCTTCGCCGAGGGGCTGCACAAGTCCTTCGGCGACACCCATGCGCTGCGGGGGCTGGACCTGAGCGTTCCGAGAGGAACGGTCTGCGGCGTGCTGGGGCCCAACGGCGCGGGGAAGACGACCGCGGTGCGCATCCTGGCGACCTTGTCCGATCCCGATGCCGGGCACGCCCGCATCGCCGGATACGACGTCGTCCGCGAGGCCGGCAAGGTGCGCGCCAGGATCGGGCTCGCGGGCCAGTACGCCGCCGTGGACGAGAAGCTCACCGGCCGCGGCAACCTGCGCATGTTCGGGCGCCTCTCCCACCTGTCCCGGCGCGAGGCGCACCGGCGGACCGACGAGCTGCTGGAGCGCTTCGGTCTGATGGACGCCGCCGATCGGCAGGTCACCGGCTACTCCGGCGGCATGCGGCGCCGCCTCGACCTGATCACCAGCCTCATCCTGCGCCCCGAGGTGCTCTTCCTGGACGAGCCGACCACCGGTCTGGACCCGCGCAGCCGCGGCGAGATCTGGGACAACGTCCGCGAGCTGGTGGCGGACGGCACCACGGTGCTGCTCACCACGCAGTACCTGGACGAGGCCGACCAGCTGGCCGACGACATCGCCGTCGTCGACCACGGACAGGTGATCGCCACGGGCACACCCGACGAGCTGAAGGCCACGATCGGCGACCGCCTCGACGTCGTCCTCGAAGACCCCGCCGCCCTGCGTCCGGCGGCGACCGTGCTGAAAGCCCTGGCCGGGACCGATCCCACGATGACCGGCGCCGACCGGCTCAGCGTCGCCCTGCCGGGCGGCGGCTTCCGGCTCGCCGACATCGTGCGCGAGCTCGACCGCGCCGGGGTCGCCGCGGCCGACGTGCGGCTGCGCCGCCCCACCCTGGACGAGGTGTTCCTGCGCCTCACCGACCGGAAGGAGCTGGTCTGATGACCGACCTCGCCCCGCCGCTGGGCCGCCGCCTGCGGTGGACGTTCACCGACGGGCTGACCCTGGTCGGCCGCGAGCTGGGACGGCTGCGGCACGATCCCGGCGAACTCGTCGCGGCGCTGATCTTCCCGGCCGTCATGGTGGTGCTGTTCGGGTACGTCTTCGGCAGCGCGATCCAGGTGCCGGACGGCGGCGACTACCGCGAGTACCTCATGCCCGGCCTGTTCGCGATGGTGACCTTCTCCGCGGTGATGGGGGTCATGACGCGGATGGCCACCGACGCCTCCCGCGGTGTGATGGACCGGTTCCGCTCCATGCCGATGGCGCGCTTGGCGGTGCCGTTCGGGCAGACCGGCGCCGACCTGCTGACCGGCCTGCTGATGCTGGCCATCATGGTGGGCGCGGGCCTGCTGGTGGGCTGGCAGCCGCACCGCGGCCTGATCCCCACGGCCCAGGCGTTCCTGCTGATGATCGTGCTGCGGTACGCGCTGAGCTGGGTGGGCGTCTATGTGGGCCTGGCGGTGAAGAACGACCAGGTCGCCGACGCGATGGTGCCACTGTTCCTGCCGTTCACGATGCTGTCGAACGCGTTCGTCCCGACCGGCGGCATGCCGGGCTGGCTGCGCTTCCTGGCCGACTGGAACCCGGTGAGCGCGCTCACCGCCGCCTCCCGGGAGCTGTTCGGCAATCCGGGCGCCCCGTCCGGAGACGTGGCCTGGCCGCTCGCTCATCCGGTGGCTACCGTCCTGCTCTGGTCGGCCGCGCTGCTGGTGGTGTTCGTCCCGCTGTCGGTCCGTACCTACAGTCGCTGGGGACGGTGAGGGCCCGGGCCGGCGGGTCGGACCGCCGGCCGCCGCTGATCAGCGAAGACGATCGCGACACGGCCGTGCAGCGCATACAGGAGGCGTACGCCGAAGGGCACATCTCACATCAGGAGATGGACGAACGCCTCCACCAGGCGCTCACCGCCGAGACGCACAGCGAGCTCGTGTCGGCTCTGGCCTCGCTCCCGGAGGAGAACGCGGGCACCACGTCTACGATTGCCGCCGTGAGCGGACGGATCCGGCGGCGCGGCGCATGGCGGGTACCTCGGATCCTCAAGGTCGAGTCCGCATTCGGAAGGGTGCATCTGGACCTGTCCCGGGCGGTCATCGAGCATCCGGTAGTCGACATCAAGGTGCAACTCGGCATCGGCAGGGCCAGGATCACGGTGCCTCGCGACGCGATCGTCGACGTCGAGGGGCTGCGCACCGGGTGGAAGGGCCCGCTCTACAAGACCCGGCGGCGCTCCCGCCCCGGCGGGCCGAGGATCCGGATCTCTGGGACCATGGGGTTAGGACGGTTGAAGATCCGCCACGCGCGGCGTTGAGGCCCCAACCGGCACCAGGGACCAATCGATCTCAGCGCGGCCGGCGTGTTCGCGGCGCCCTTCCTGCGACGGTTGACGCCCCACAGGCGGTCGTCGCGCCGCACCGGTGATCGCCAACGAGCCGGGGAGGGGCCGTGATGAGGACCGCTGAAGATCTTCAAGAAACCATGGTCATTTGAAGATCACCGCGCTGTTCCGGCGACATCGAGGAACCGCCCCCGGCGTTGATCGGCCACTCCCTGCTCACGGCGGCCCCCAACGGTGATCTTGGACGAGCCGTCGGAGACCTACCAGCAGGCAGACCTCGGGTGGGGAACGCCACCTCAAACTCCACGATCTCCAGGGCCACCTCACGTCAGCGCGCCGTGGATTCAGCGCGTCGCTCATAGCGCGAGCGTGCGAGGTGATGGGCCGTACACAGCAGCTCACGGGTTGCCGCCTCAGCACGCGGGCCCGGGTTCACCACTGCCAGCCAGCCGACGGCGCCGTAGA
This sequence comes from Streptosporangium sp. NPDC001681, assembly GCF_040298085.1. Taxonomy (NCBI): domain Bacteria; kingdom Bacillati; phylum Actinomycetota; class Actinomycetes; order Streptosporangiales; family Streptosporangiaceae; genus Streptosporangium; species Streptosporangium sp. NPDC001681. The sequence goes on from NZ_JBEOZN010000140.1 coordinate 3,014, forward strand.
CGGGGTGCGCGATCACGGTGTCGGCCGCGCTGGGGTCGACCTCGGTGGCGGCTGATTCGCGTGGCGCGTGACCGGTCCACCGGATGAACGCTTCCTTCCCCGCGGAGATGTTCACCCGGAAGGTGTCCGGCCGGTCCAGGCGCGACGCCTCGTCACCGGGGTAGTTCTTGGTCACGACCGTCGCGAAGGGCTGGGTCGTTGTCGGGGTGACACCATCAGGTGCGTAGTAGAAGAACGTGTCGCCCCAGCTGATCTCCGGCGAGCCGTCGCCAGGTGCCGGCCTGAGGGTCAAGACGCCGTCGAGGCCGTCGATGAAACTGATGATCTCGTCTATGGTCATGTGCTCTAGCGTTACATTAAAGTGCTTATGGAGACTTTGGGGCTGAGGGTAAGGGACTTCAGGGTGTCAGGTCTCAAATCACGGGACATGCGTACCGTCGATGTCGCGCGGCGCGCCGGGTGCTCCGTTCAACAGGTGCGCAATCTCGAACGTGACGGTGTGCTGCCGCCGGCGACGCGCACGGCTACGGGCTACCGGATCTACGGAGAGATACATCTACAGTCCGCGTTGGCCTACCGAGCCCTCGCGGCAGGCGCGGGCCCGACCGAGGCCAAGAAGATCGTTCGGGCCGTCCACCAGCTCCCCACCTCGCAGGTGCTTGCCCTTCTCGACGCGGCGCACGCCCGGCTCGACGCGGAGCGCACGGAACTGAGGCAGGCCAAGGAGGCCGCCCGGGCGATCTCCAGCGAGCCGATCGAAGACGTACGCGCATCGGACTCGATGGGTGTCTCCGAACTCGCCGCCGCCCTCGGCGTGCGCCCTTCGACGTTGCGGCACTGGGATGCCGAGGATCTTGTCGTCCCTGACCGCGACCCCGCGCGAGGAACGCGACGCTACACCCCCAACCAAGTACAGGATGCGCGGATCGTTCACCAACTGCGCAGGGCCGGTTACCGTATCGCCCCCCTTCGGGCCCTCATGCCGGAGCTACGGCGCGCCCGCCGGTTGGAGGATGTCGCCTCCGCGCTGGCTGCCAGAGACGCCGGCATCGCGGCTCGCTCCAAAGCCCTCCTCGACGGTGCCGCCGCACTCAGTGCTGTGCTCTCGCTCGCCACCTCGGCACCCCGCGACCCTGCCGACGCGAAACCCGCGTAGGTGGGGTGTCGTCAAGAAACGTCTCACCAGCCGCAAATGAGAGAGAACAGGAGCGGCACGTATCTCCGCGGCTTCACCGATCCCGAGATCTCCTCGAGCGCCACAGCGACGTGCTCTACACAGGGAACGCCCTGGCCCTGGGACGAGATGACCTGCATAGGCGCTCGGGAACCCCGAACTTGTTTCTTATTCAGTTGATGACCGCGGTGGCCTCGACCTCGACCAGGAGGTCGGGCTCGGCCAGTGCGGCGACGCCCACCCCGGTGAGCGGCGGGAGCGGGGTGACGCCCAGCTTCGCGGAGGCCCGGGTGACTCCCTCCACAAACAGGGGCATCTTGTCGGGGGTCCAGTCGACGAGGTAGACGGTCAGTTTCGCCACGTCGTCGAAGGAGCCGCCGACCTCGGCCAGGGCGGTGGCGATGTTGAGGTAGCACTGCTCGACCTGAGCGGCGAGGTCTCCTTCGCCGACTCTGCCCCCATCGGCATCGCGGGCGACCTGGCCGGCGATGAACACCAGCTTCGATCCGGTGGCGACCGACACCTGCCGGTAGATGTCGACCTTCGGCAGTCCTTCGGGGTTCACCAGGGTGATGGCCATGTTGACTCCTTGTCGTGAGAGCCCGTGGGCTCGGGATCCCGAAACTATAGCAGTGCAATGCTATGTATTCTGGTGCCATGGCGAGGACGAAGGACCCAGCGGTCCGCACTCTGCTCATCGAGCGGGCCGCACACATGCTCCGCACCCGCGAGCCCATCACCCTGCGCTCACTGGTGGCCGGGACCTGCGTATCGACGATGGCCGTCTACACCTACTTCGGCGGCATGGACGGCATGTGGAAGGCGCTGCGGCAGGAAGGCTTCACCCGCCTGGCGGCCAAGTTCTCGACGGTGACCACGTCCGAGGATCCGGTTCGGGACCTGACCGCCCTGGTCGCCGCCTACCTCGGCAACGCCCTGGAGCACCCCGACCTGTACCGGGTCATGTTCGACGCGAACTTCGACCTCGAAGACCTCAAGGCCGCGGACGCAACCTTGGAGTATCTGGTCCAAGCCGCCCGACGGGCCAGGGACGCCGACCGCTTCCGCGCCGACACCGACCCGCTGGAACTGGCGATCCAGAGCTGGGCCATCGGCCATGGGCTGGTCTCCCTGGTCGCCAACGGCCCTCTGCCCCGCCGGACGCTTGACCACGGCGCCCCCATGCTGACCGCGCTGTTCGTCGGCGCAGGAGATCAGCCCGACGGATGTCGCGCCTCGGTCGAGCAGGGTTGGAAGCAACTGCCCCCACCCGGCCAGGAGCCGGGGGCCGGGCAGGAACGCAACGGTGAGTCCTGACACCTTCCTCCCCGCATCGGAGCTGTCCGAGAAGGGACCCTTTGACGATCATGATCGACTGGTGGCGTGTGCGGCTTCGTAGCCGTGTTGATCATGTGTGAGAGTCGCACTCGTCGACCTGGTCCGATTCGGCGCGGGGGGACCCGCCTGGATCGGCTGGGTCAACGTGGCGGCGGGCTGGCTGGTGCCGTACTGCCTGGGCGCTGCCTGGGCCCGCGACCGCCTGCACGGTCGTACGACCGGGTGGGCGTTGCTGCGCGGCGGCACCGCCGCTACCGCCGCGCTCGTCCTGTGGGCCGGTTACCCGGCCTCCATGGTGGGGGTGCCGGGCGCCCGGATCTCAAACCAGTCTCCCCCCACCCTCGCGGCCGTCGCCTTCGGCCTCGCCCGGTGCGGGGCGGCGCTACTGCTGCCCGGCCCGCTGCGCCGGACACTGTCGCGGCCCGCCGCCTGGGCATTCGTGGCGCTGGCGAACCTGTCGGCGATGACAATCTTCCTCTGGCACCAGACCGCCATGATCGCGGTCACCGCCCTCGGCCTGCTCGCCGGCCGAGCCCTGCCCGGCCTGCACACCGTCCCGGACAGTCCAGCCTGGATGTTCGCCCGGCCGGCCTGGCTGCCCGCGTTCGCGGTGGCCCTGCTGACGTGCTGGGTCGCGTTCCACGCCCATGAGCATCGGCGGCACGAAGAACCCGGCTACCGCACGACCACATCCGAGCAGCCGCAGCCACGCTGATCATCGTCTCTCCGCGCATCGCGTAGTGATCGGCGATGTCCCGAACCCGATCCACTTGGCGAAGGCGTCGCGGGACTCGACCATGTTGGTGGCACGGGTGATGTTCTCCCGCAGCGCGCCGTCGGAGATCGGGGTTGAGGAACCTGCGGGCCGTTGTGTTTCCGGGACGACTTGTGCGAAGTGATCTGTTGGCAGGTGAAGACTATGGGCATGGAGTTCTTCTGCTACCACCGCGACCGGCCCGGCTCCGTAGCGCTGCGCGACGAGCTACTGGAAGAGCATTGGTCCTATATGGACCGGTATGCGAAGGAGATGATCGCCCGGGGCCCGACCCTCGCCGGCGACACCCCCACCGGCAGCGTGCACATCGTCGACCTGCCCGATCCCGTCGCCGCCCGCGCGTTCGCCTTCGACGAGCCGAACTACCAGGCCGGCGTGTACCGGGACGTGCTGCTGCGACGGTGGCGCAACACGCTGGGGCGCACCATGTGGGACTTCCCCGGCGGCCGGACCGGTGGCAACCGGTACCTGGTGCTCGGCCTCGGCACGGGGCAGGCCGCCGACCTCGCCGTACCGCCCGACCGGGACGCGCTGATCGCCTACGGGCCGTTGTCGTCCGACGACGGCGCCACCTGGCTGGGCACGGCGGCGCTGGTCCGGGCGCCGGACCCGGACACGGCACGCGCCATCCTGACCCCGGACCGGTACGCCGACATCGAGGTGCACAACTGGCAGTTCGGCGGGCGGCCGTCATGACCCGAGGACGTCCAGGTAGTGACGGCAGGCGATGGAACCACAACATCCATTACCACCCCCGCATCCTCCGCGCGGTCCCCGATGGCGCCCAGCGCGCCCTCGACGTCGGCTGCGGCGAGGGCATGCTCGCCCGTGAACTGCGGCGGGCCGTGCCGCACGTCACCGGCATCGACCTCGACGCGCCCAGCATCGACCAGGCCCGCGAGCACCCGGACGACGTCGACTACATCCTCGGCGACCTCCTCACCCATCCCTTCGAGCCCGCCTCGTTCGACGTCGTCGCATCCGTGGCCACCTTGCACCACATGGACGCCGCCACCGGATTGGCCCGCATGCGCGACCTGCTGCGCCCCGGCGGCGTCCTGGCCATCGTCGGCCTCGCCCGCAGCACCATGCCCAACGACCTGCCGCGCGACCTGGCCGGCGTCGCCGTCGGTACCTTCCACCGCGCCACGAAGGGCCACTGGGAGCATCCGTCCCCCATGGTGTGGCCGCCGCCGGTGACCTACCCGCAGATGCGAGCGCTGGCCGCCGAGATCCTGCCCGGCTCCCGGTACCGCCGTCACCTGCTGTTGCGCTACAGCATCACCTGGCGCAAACCGCAGGACTGAGCGGGGCCGGCCGGCCAGGTCCTGCGCGACCCCGCAGGCAGCGAGCCGCCGCAGGAACGGACCGCCGAACTACGGCTCACACACCCCATTCTCCCGCAACGTCGCAGACCGCACCTTGCTCGCGGCGGTCCGGACGCCCAGCGCCGCACGGCCTGAACTGAGAACTCAAGGTCCGAAACGGGCGTAGGCGTTCGCCGGGCACCTCCGGCCCGCCGCCACGAGGCCATCGATCGGCCCCATGGGAAGTCAGTGGGAACGGGCACGTACGGGCTGGGACAACAGCTTGAGGCTGCGTCACGGGTTCATGGCCCGCCGGGCGCGGAGAGCCCGGAGCTTGTGGCGGTTGCCGCAGCGCTCCATCGCACACCAGCGCCGAGCGCCGGGGCGGGACGAGTCGACGAACACCAGCGGGCAGTCGTCGCTCGCGCACTCGCGGATGCGCCCGGAGAGCGGCCCGGACAGCAGCTCGATCATCTCCCGCGCCAGCGTCGACAGCGCTTGCGTTGCCCGCACCGGCGACGCCCACCCCGCGGTCGTGCCGCCGGCGGCGAGCTCGGGGACCAGCGGCGCCGCGGCCGCGGCCCGGTTGATGGCCGCGACCGCCCCGGTGGGGAGGGGGCGACGCGCCGCCCGGGCGTGCGCCGCGTCCCAGATCGCCTGGCGGAGGGCCTTGGCCGCGGTCAGCTCGCGAGCCGTCACGGGGACCGTCATGACCGCGGCCAGCGGCGGCTGGGCCAGCCATTCACCTAGGTCGGCGGGCTCGTGGAGGGTCTCGAACACCGCGTACCGGCCCTCGCCGCCCGTGTGGGCGAAGTCCAGGCAGACGGCGCCGGCGTCGAACCAGAACGACCCTCCCTTGGGGTCGTGCAGCGTCCGTCCGGTTGTACTCACTCGCATGAAACCACTATAACTGGTGTCGAAACGAAACCTCTTTTACTGGTTTCATCGTCAAGGGAGGCAACGCATGGGTGTACGGCATATCAACCCCGAGGGGCTTCATCGCAGCCCGGCGTTCAGCCAGGCCGTCGTGGTCGAACAGCCGACGAAGACGATCTACGTCGGCGGGCAGAACGGCGTCGACGCCGACGGTAAGGTCGTCGGTCCCACGGTCGAGGAGCAGAGCAGCCAGGCGCTGCGCAACCTCGCGACCATCCTGGAGAGCGAGGGGGCGAGCCTGGCGAACATCGTGCACTGGTCCATCGCCGTGGTGGACGGCCACGCGTTGAACGAGGGTTTTGCCGCCTTCCAGCAGGCGTGGAACCCTGCCGACCCACCCCCGGCCATCACGGTCCACGTCGTCGCCGGCCTGGGCCCCGGGTTCCTCGTCGAGATCGACGCCGTCGCCGTCGTGTGACGCCCCCGGGAGCGGGACCATCCACCGGTCGTCGGGGTGACCCGGTTTTGATGCTGGGTGCGACCCGGCAGCGACGACCAGGTGGAGGTCACCCGTCATCATGCGCGCCCTGGACCCGGGGGTGATGGATGCCGTGGCGCCTCACCCCGCTCACCAACGCCGTGATCACCTGGACCACCGAGCACTACGGCAAGGCGATCGGCGAGCTCCGCGCCCAGGGCCGCGACGTCTCCGACGAACTGCTGTCGTTCATCGCCCCCAGCCATCGGAGCGGGACCCGTACAGGCTGGTCAACCCGGCTGGATGAGGCGGGACTCGTAGGCGAAAACCACGGCCTGCACCCGGTCGCGTAGCTGGAGTTTGTCCAGGATTCTGCCCAAGTGGGTCTTCACGGTTGCTTCGGCCAGGTGCAGGGCCGCAGCGATCTCCGCGTTGGACAGGCCGCGGCCTACCTGGATGAGCACCTGGCGTTCGCGGGTGGTCAGGCGGGCGAGTCGTTCGTCCTGACCGGGACCGCCGCCGTTGAGCAGTTGCGGGGCGAAGTTCTCCAGCAGGCGGCGGGTGATCCTCGGGGACACCACCGCGTCGCCGCCGGCGATGCTGCGGATGGCGGCCAGCAGATCGTCCGGGCGGGAGTTCTTCAGCAGGAAGCCGGACGCGCCTGCCTTGAGGCCCGCGAAGGCGTATTCGTCCAGGTCGAAGGTGGTCAGAATGAGCACTCGGGTCTGCGGGCAGTCACGGACAATCCGGCGGGTGGCCTCGATGCCGTCGGTGCCCGGCATCCGAACGTCCATGAGGACGACGTCGGGGTGGAGCTGACGTGCCAGGCGTTCGGCCTGGGCGCCGTCGGCGGCCTCACCTACCACCGACATGTCGGGCTGGATCTCGAGAACCATCGTGAAGGCCATGCGCAGCAACGACTCGTCATCGGCGAGCAGGATTCGAATCGTCACGCCGCACTCCCGCCTCGCGAGCCTTCCTGGAGCATCCCCTGGTGGGGTGCGGTGAGATCCAGCCGGGCCGATACCTGCCAGCCTCCTGCCGGGAACGGACCTGCCCAGAAGGTCCCGCCGTAGGCGGCCACCCGGTCGCGCATGCCTTTGATGCCGTGCCCGCCGCCGATGGTTGCCGGGGTGGTGCCGTTGTTGGTGACCTCCAGGGTGACGGCCTCGGGCGAGACCTCGACCCGGACCTCGGCACGGGTTCCGGGCGAGGTGTGTTTGAGCGCGTTGGTCAGGGCTTCCTGGACCAGGCGGTAGACGGTGAGCTGGGCGGCGGCCGGGATCTGGGCGGCGTCGCCGTACACCTGGAGGCTGGTTGCGAGCCCGGCGGCTCGCAGCCGGTCGACCAGGGCCGGGAGCTGGGCGAGACCGGGCGTTGGGTGCCGCCGCAGGTCGTCGGCCGCCCGCGATCCCGTCCCATCGGCAGCGTCCGGCTCGTGGTCATTGGCGTGCAGGGCGAGGCTACGGCGCATGTCGGCCAAGGCCTGGCGGCCGGTTTCCGCTATCTGGCCGATGGCGGCGGCCGCCTTGTCCGGGGCGCTGGCGCGGACGTAGTGGGCGCTGTCAGCGAGAGCGATCATGACGGAGAGGTTATGGGTGACGATGTCGTGCATGTCGCGTGCCATCCGAGCCCGGTCCTCGGCGACCGCGAGCCGGGCCCGCTGGTCGCGGTCGCGTTCCAGCGCGGCGAGGTAGGCACGCCTGGTCCGCATGCTCGTGCCGGTGACGGCCGCGGCGGCAGTCATCGCCGTCAACGCCACCACCGACAGGAGGAACCGCCCCTCTGGCGCCCACCGTGCCGAGGCCAGCACCGCCCCGGCCTCGACCACCGCCGCGGCCGCGAGCGTGCGCCGCCACGTCGCGTGCGTGCCGACGCTGTACAGGGCCACCAGCAGCGCCACGTCGGCGGGCAGTTGCACACCGGCCAGCCACTGAAGGCCTGCCACCGCCGCGATCAACGCGAACACCGTCAGCGGGGCGCGCCGCCGCCACACCAGGGGCAGCACAAGGCCGGCCTGGAGGAGCACAACCTCAAGACCGCCCCGCAGAACCTGGCCGGGGCCGAGGGTGACGAGGAAGATCGCGGCGGCCAGCAGGGCGTCGAGCATCCAGGGCCGGCCGTTCATACCGCCACACTAAGCGACCTACCGGCCCGAATTCTCTCCTCCTGCGGGAGGAGGGTCAGCCCGAAGTCGTATGGCCGGATCAGCTCCCTGCCGCTCGTGCGGGCCGGAAGACCGCTGGAAGGCTCCTGAACCGCGATTACGCATCGAGAACGGAGCCGACCACATGCCGACCACCGCATTCACGCGCCGCCGCGTGGCCATCGCCTCACTCGCCCTCGCGACCACCGCCGCCATCCCGTTGACAGCCCACCCCGCCAACGCCTTCTCCGGCAGCGGCGCGACGATCGCCGAGGCAGCCACCAGGCTCGCCGTTTCCTCCGCCCCTGCCACCAGGTTGACGTTGCCTGCCCCCACGGGGCGGTATTCGATCGGCACTCGTGCGTTGCGGCTGGTGGACTCGTCGCGGCGGGATCCGCTGGTGAAGGCGCGGCCGTATCGGGAGCTGATGGTGAGCCTCTGGTATCCGGCCGGCCCCTCCGATCGTCCTTTGGCACCGCACATGTCACAGATGGCGGCGGCCGACTGGGACCGGCATTCGGCACCCGCGATGGGAATCAAACAGGGCAGCATGGACTGGGCTGCCACGACGACCCACGCCCGGGAAGGGGCGCCGGTCGACCGGAGGGCCGGGTCGCTGCCGGTGGTACTGTTCGCGCCGGGGGACGGTGGACCGCGGACCCTCGGCACGGTGCTCGTAGAGGAGCTGGCCAGCCGTGGCTACCTGGTGGTCACCGTGGATCACACCTACGAGGCCGATCAGGTCGAGTTCCCCGGGGGGAGGGTCGAGCGGGCCGTCCCGCTGCCGTCGAAGCTGACGCCGAACGTCATCGCGAAGCTGCTCAGAAAGCATGCCAAGATCCGCCTGGCGGATATGAGGTTCGTACTCGACCGCCTCGACAAGATCGCCGGACTGCGCGGTGTCATGGACCTCTCGAAGATCGGGATGCTCGGCCAGTCCATCGGCGGATCCGTGGCCGCCCAGCTCGCCCACGACGACCCTCGCATCGACGCGGGCGTCAACCTCGACGGCTCCTATGTGGGCCCCATAGCAGGGACAGGGGTGGGCAGGCCGTTCCTGCAGTTCGCCGCCCAGGCGCACACCCGGGCAGGCGACCGTACCTGGAAGTCCTTCTGGAACGCCTCCAGCGGGTGGAAGCGCGAGCTGAGACTGGCCGGCGCGGCGCATGGATCGTTCACCGACCTGCAGGTCATGCTGCCCCAGGTCAAGGATCTCGTCGGCACGATCGATCCGGCACGGTCGGTGGCGGCGCAGCGTGCCTACATCACCGCCTTCTTCGACCTGCATCTCAAGGGGCAGGCCACACACCTGTTCGACGTGCCGGACCAGCGCTATCCCGAGATCACGCTGGTTTCCTGACCACCGGCCGCCGCGGACGAGCGAGGGCGAGTCGCCGACCGCGGTAGTGGAGCTGCGGGCGCCATCATCGGCACCCGCAGCTCCGACGTCCCCCATCCCGACACCCTCGAAGGGTTCCTGCCGCCCCTCCCCCACGCCCGCGCCCTCATCGATCCCGGCCGCCTCACCTCTCCCTCGTCCTGGCCGCCACCGCCGCCACCGCCGGACTCGGCGAACGCGGCCAGGATAAGGTCACGCCGCGGACCTGATACGTCAGCGGTGGTAGGCGTGGACGACTGCATGCCCACGGCCCTTGGCGATCAGCCAGCGGTTGACCGGCACGGTCAGCACGAAGGCCAGCGCCAGGGAGAAGGCCAGGGCGGCCCAGAACAGGACGCTGGCCAGACCGGCGTCCATGGCGCCAGGCACGGTGAGCATCACGGTGTTGTCGATGATCTCCATGACCGCGATGGAGACGGTGTCGGCGGCCAGGGCGACCTTCAGCGCCTGGCGCATGTCCAGGCCCGCCTTCAGGACGCCGCGCATGGTGAGGGCGTAGCCGAAGACGAAGGCGAGCGTGATAGACAGCGCGACGGTGGCGCCCGCGTGCAGTCCCACCGCGGTCCCGATGATCATTCCGAGGACCTCGCCGATGGCGCAGCCGGTCAGGCAGTGCAGTGTCGCCTGGGCGGCGGTGCGCCAGGAGGAGCCGCCGTGCGCTCCCGCGTGTCCGGCGTGGCCGTTTCCGGTCGGGCTGTGCGTGCTGTGGTCGTGGGTCGAGTGGTCCATGGCCTGTCATATCCCTTTCGATCGTGGGCCCGCCTGATGACGCCCACGCCGGAAATATACCCCTAGGGGGTATAAATTGCCAAGAGGGAGCACTGCCGGGACACCGGGGACGCACGAACGACGCGGCCTGGCACCGGGCCAGGACAGGGGGGTTGCCCAGTGCCGAGCGGGGCGTTCATCTGGTCGATCTCCTCGCCCTGTGAGGCGGCGATGATCTCAGCCCCGCACAGGTCCTTGGCAGGGACGTAGGAGCCGGCGGTCTTCTTGGTTTCGGCCATCGCGGCCGTGCCCCGATGGCGGGCGGCCGTCATCTACAGGAACGCGGCATCGAAGGCCTTACCGGAGGCTTTCACCGGCAGCAGTCGCGTGCCCGCCGGCCGAGGGGGACGGCGCACTGCGGCAGGTACCTCATGAGTCCCAGTCCCTGCGCCTGGCGGACAGCCCGGGTGCCCCGCTCCCGGCAATGTCTGGGCCGTTGAGCACCCCCTCCGCAGACTTGGTGATCACAGCGCTGTGCACGTCCGGACCATCTGGGGGCGGTTCGCCGCAATCCACCTCATCCGTGAAATCGGATTCCTCTATCGGAATTAAACCCCTAGGGGGTATGTTAAGGTCACACATCGAGGTACCCCACCGGGGTACAAGCGAGAGGAGAACCTCATGTGCACGGCATGTGCGTGCGGCACCGCGATCTCCACCTCCGCGCAGGTGGAGACCGGCGGCGGAACCGCCTACCAGGTCAGCGGGATGACCTGCGGACACTGCGTCTCCTCAGTCTCCGCTGAGATAGGCAAGGTCGGCGGCGTCACCGGCGTCCAGGTCGACCTGGCCAGCGGCGCGGTCACCGTCAGCGGAGCCGGCTTCTCTGACGAGGAGATCCGCGCGGCGGTGGAGCAGGCAGGTTACGCCCTGGTCGAGACCTCGCCTGCCAGCGCCTCCTAGAGGAACGTCGCCTGAGCAGACAGATGGTGGGCGTGCATTGGCGTGCACGCCCACCTGCGGGGCCGGTCCGAGTCGAATCACACCCAACCCCCTATGACACATCCTGCCACCCGGCGGGGATGTGCGGAATCAGGAGTGCGGCATGAACGCCGTCAATCCACGCAGGTGGCAAGCACTCATCGTGCTCGCCGCCGCGCAGTTCATGGTCATCATGGACACCTCCATCATCGGTGTCGCCCTGCCCGACATGCAGCGCGACCTCGGCTTCTCCCAGGGCAGCCTGCAGTGGGTCTTCAACGCCTACGTCATCGCCTTCGGCGGCCTGCTGCTGCTCGGCGGCCGGCTGTCGGACCTGTTCGGCGCCCGCAAGGTCTTCACCACCGGCTGGATCATCCTGATCGCCGGCTCCATCGTCGCCGCGGCGGCGGGTAACGCCTGGGTGGAGATTCTCGGCCGCGGCGTCCAAGGGGTCGGCGGCGCGCTCATCGCCCCGGCCTCGATGACCCTGCTCATGATGCTCTTCGGACACAATCCGCGCGAGCTGGGCAAGGCCATGGCCCTGTACGGCGCCGCCGCCCCGGCCGGCGGCACCGCCGGCGTGTTCCTCGGCGGCGTCATCACCGAGTATCTGAGCTGGCCGTGGGTCTTCATCGTTTACGTGCCGATCGGCCTGGCCACCCTGGCCGCGGTCCCGGCTCTACTGCCTGCCGTCCAGGGCAAGCGCGGTTCGGTCGACGTGCTGGGCGCCATCGCGGTCACCGCGGGCATCGCCCTGGCCGTCTACGCCATCGTGCGCGCTCCCGAGCAGGGCTGGAGCTCGGCTGCGACGCTGCTGGAGTTGGCCGGAGCCGTCGCACTGCTGATCGTGTTCCTGGTCATCCAGCGCACCGTCCGCGAGCCCCTCATGCCGCTGGGCATCTGGCGCACCCCCGGCCTGGCCACCGCGAACCTGGCGATGGCGCTGCTCGGCGCCGCCTGGATCCCGATGTGGTACTTCCTCAATCTCTACCTGCAGCAGGTTCTCGGCTACGGCGCCTTCGCCAGCGGCGCGGCGCTACTGCCGATGACCATCGCCATCATGATCTTCATGATCGGCATCACCGCCCGGCTGCTCGGCCGGTTCGGTGCCAAGCCGCTCATCGCCGGTGGCCTGCTCGTCCTGGCCGCCGGGGTGGCGGGCCTGTCCCTGGTCCGTCCGGACGGGGCGTTCATCTCCGACGTGCTGCCCGCCTCGCTGATCGCCGCAGTCGGCATGTCCCTGGCCTACATCCCCGCGATGATGACGGCCATGTCCGGGGTGCGGCCACAGGAGAGCGGGCTGGCCTCCGGCATCGTCAACACCACCTACCAGGTCGGCTCGGCCCTGGGCCTGGCCGTCATGACCGCGATCGCCACCTCCCAGGGCGCCGCTGAGCTGGGGAATCTGCCCAGGCTCACCGACGGATTCCAAGGCGCCTTCATCGGCGCCGGGGCCGTGGCCGCCATAGGGGCCGTGCTCACCCTGCTGCTCATGCGCAAGGCCAAGCCGACGCCCACCGACACCGACGCGCAGCGAGAAGCGGCGCGCGCCTGACACGGTTCGGGGGTGTGCCCCGGCACGCCCCCTTCCGCTCTCCCCACGGTGCATCCGAATTCACCAACCACCCGGAATACTATAGGGGGGTATGGTGTTAGAAGAGATGTAAAGCTGAACATAGGGGGACAAATGCATGGATACGCCGACACCAAGCAGGATCACCTGCGGCGGCTGCGCCGGATCGAAGGTCAGGCCCGCGGGCTGCAGCGGATGGTCGAGGAAGACAAGTACTGCATCGACATCCTCACCCAGGTCTCAGCGGCCAACCGGGCCCTGCAGTCCTTCGCCCTATCCCTGCTGGAAGAGCACCTGGCGCACTGCGTGGCCGAAGCCACCGCCAAGGGCGGGCCCGAGGCCGAAGCCAAGATCAAGGAAGCCTCCGACGCCATCGCCCGCCTTGTCCGCTCCTGACCCCACCCATAACCATCCTGATCAGCACACGGATCCACGCATGAAGAGGAGGGCCGGCATGGCCACCACCAGCACCTACACCGTCAAGGGCATGACCTGCGACCACTGCGTCAGCTCGGTCACCGAAGAAGTCACCGAGGTCCCGGGCGTCACCGGTGTCACCGTGGACCTGGCCACCGGCCTGGTCACCGTGGACAGCGACGGCCCCATCGACGAGGCCATGATCACGGCCGCTGTCGAAGAGGCCGGATACGAAGTGGTGGCTCCGTCATGAACACACCCGTCAAGCTCGGCGCCTACGCCCTGGGGCTCGTTGTGATCTTCGGTGGAGCTCTTGGAGCCGGCACCGCGGTGGGCTCCACCGGAACGCCGCCCGCCGCCAACGGCCACCAGACCCATACGCCCCCACCCCCGAACCAGACGGCCGACGGTCATGGAGCTCACGCACAGCCGACTCCCAGCCAGGCAGCGACCGCGGCATCCATCCCAGGAGGGCTTCAAGTGTCCCAGGACGGCTACACCCTGACCCTCGAGACGACGACCGTCACGCCCGGCGAGCCGGCGGACCTCCGGTTCACCGTGACCGGCCCCGACGGTCACCCGGTCACCGGTTACCAGACACTGCATGACAAGAAGCTGCACTTCATTGTGGTCTCCCGCGATCTGAGCGGCTTCCAGCATTTGCACCCCGAGCTGACCGGCGACGGCGTGTGGTCGGTGAAGCTGACACTGCCCGAAGCGGGCGCCTATCGGGTGTTCGCCGACTTCGCCCCCGAGGGTGGCACCGGCCTGACCCTTGGTGCCGACCTGCACGCGGACGGCGCCTACAAGCCCAAGGCGCTGCCGGCGGCCAACCGTACGTCCAAGGTCGACGGCTACATCGTAGAGCTCGACGGGGCACTCACCCCGGGTGCCTCCAGCAAGCTCACTTTGAAGGTGAGCAAGGACGGCCGCCCGGTCACCGATTTGCAGCCCTACCTGGGTGCCTACGGTCACCTGGTCGCCCTGCGCGCCGGAGACCTGGCCTACCTGCACGTGCACCCCGACGGAGAGCCGGGCGACGGCAAAACGCCCTCCGGCCCGGAGATCACCTTTTACGCCGAGGTGCCCAGCCGGGGCGACTACCGGCTGTTCCTGGACTTCCAGCACGAGGGAGCCGTGCGCACCGCCGCCTTCACCGCCCGCGCCGGTGAACTCCCCACGCCGGCCACCACCTCAAGCCCGACGCCGACGGCCACCCCATCGGCGTCCGCCTCCCACGGCGATCACAACCACTGACCTCTGGCATGACGAGCGAAAGGAGCAGGTGATGTCTCCCCTCACCGACGACAGACCGCAAGGCACGGTCGAACTCTCGATCGGTGGCATGACCTGCGCGTCCTGCGCCAACCGGATCGAGCGCAAGCTCAACAAGCTCGACGGCGTCACCGCGACCGTCAACTACGCCACCGAGAAGGCCAAGGTCACCTTCGGCGAAGGCGTCGATCCGCAAGATCTCATCGCCGAAGTCGAGAAGAGCGGCTACACCGCCGCACTTCCTGTGAAGCCGGACAGCGGCACACAGCAGGACGGATCACAGACCGACCCGGCCGATGAACTTCGGCCGCTGCGCCAGCGGCTGGTCACCGCGGTGGTGCTCGCCGTGCCGGTGATCGCGATGGCGATGATCCCGGCGCTGCAGTTCACCAACTGGCAGTGGCTGTCGCTCGTCCTGGCCGCACCGGTCGTGGCCTACGCGGGCTGGCCCTTCCACCGGGCGGCCTGGACCAACCTGCGCCACGGCGCCGCCACCATGGACACCCTGGTCTCGCTCGGCACCATCGCCGCGCTCGGCTGGTCGTTGTGGGCGCTGTTCTTCGGCAGCGCGGGTACCCCGGGTATGACTCACCCGTTCGCGTTCACGATCGAGCGCACCGACGGCTCGGGCAACATCTACCTCGAGGCGGCCGCGGGCGTGACCGCGTTCATCCTGGCGGGGCGCTACTTCGAGGCCCGCTCCAAGCGCCGCGCCGGCGCCGCGCTGCGGGCCCTGCTGGAACTGGGGGCCAAGGACGTCGCGGTGCTACGCGATGGCAAGGAGGTCCGCATCCCCTCCGACCAGCTCAAGGTCGGGGACCGGTTCGTGGTCCGGCCCGGCGAGAAGATCGCCACCGACGGCGTGATCGAGGAGGGCTCCTCCGCCATCGACGCCTCCATGCTCACCGGCGAGTCGGTGCCGGTCGAGGTGGGTCCCGGCGAGACGGTGACCGGCGCCACCGTCAACGCCGGTGGCCGCCTGCTCATCCGCGCCACCCGCATCGGCGCAGACACCCAGCTCGCCCAGATGGCCAAACTGGTCGAGGATGCCCAGACGGGCAAGGCTGCCGTGCAGCGGCTGGCCGACCGCATCTCTGGGATCTTCGTCCCGATCGTGATCGCGCTGGCCGTCGGCACGCTCGGCTACTGGCTCGGCACCGGCGACGGTGCCGGTGCGGCCTTCACCGCCGCGGTCGCCGTGCTGATCATCGCCTGCCCCTGCGCCCTGGGCCTGGCCACCCCGACCGCGTTGCTGGTCGGCACCGGTCGCGGAGCCCAGCTCGGCATCCTGATCAAGGGCCCCGAGGTCCTGGAATCCACCAGGAAGATCGACACCGTCGTGCTCGACAAGACCGGCACCGTCACCGAAGGCAAGATGACCCTCACCGACGTCCACCTCGCCGACGGCGAGGACGCCACCGAGGTGCTGCGCCTGGCCGGCGCCCTGGAGCACGCCTCCGAGCACCCCATCGCCCAGGCCGTCGCCCGGGGCGCCGCCGAACGCGTGGGCGAGTTGCCCGTTGCCGAGGACTTCGCCAACCTCGAAGGCCTCGGCGTCCAAGGCATCGTCGACGGGCACGCCGTGCTGGTGGGCCGCCCCGCACTGCTCGCCGAATGGTCACAGCCCCTGCCGGTGGAACTGGAACGGAAACTGCAGGCGGCTCAGGCGGCGGGCCGTACCGCGGTCGCGGCCGGCTGGGATGGGAAGGCCCGCGCGGTGCTGGTGGTGGCCGACACGGTCAAGCCGACCTCGGCCGAGGCCATCCGCGATCTCCGAGCGCTGGGACTGAGGCCGGTGCTGCTCACCGGCGACAACGAGACCGTGGCCCGGTCGGTGGCCGTCGAGGTCGGCATCGACGAGGTGATCGCCGAGGTGCTGCCCGCCGACAAGGTCGACGTCGTCAAGCGCCTGCAGGCCGAGGGCAGGTCGGTGGCCATGGTGGGCGATGGCGTCAACGACGCCGCGGCACTGGCTCAGGCCGACCTGGGCCTGGCCATGGGCACCGGCACCGACGCCGCCATCGAGGCCTCCGACCTCACCCTGGTCCGCGGCGACCTGCGGGTGGCCGCCGACGCCATCCGCCTGTCCCGCCGCACCCTGGCCACCATCAAGGGCAACCTGTTCTGGGCCTTCGCCTACAACGTGGCCGCCCTGCCGCTGGCCGCACTCGGCCTGCTCAACCCCATGATCGCCGGAGCCGCGATGGCGTTCTCCTCGGTCTTCGTGGTCGGCAACAGCCTGCGCCTGCGCAGCTTTAAGTAAGACCAACCTCATCTGAGACCGCTCGGCTTCGAGCGGACACCGTGACGGCCTCCGGCATTGTGCCGGAGGCCGTCACGCCATTTTCCGGAAACCAGACCCGTGCGGACAGTCGATGGCCCGAATCTCAGTGACTCCGGCAGCAGAGTTCGGTTCAGCGCCCAGCGGGCCTGAATCCCCTCGAAAGTTGAGCCGTCCTCACCGGCGTCGAGCAACTCCCGCACCAACGGGCCGGGTCGTAAGCTCGGCAGCGTGACGTGGCACGGGTGCCCTTGGCCTTCACCCGCGCCCGGCGCCCTGCCAGGTCCAGGTCCTCCAGCCGCACAGGTCTAGATGGACCGGTGCATGCCCCCGTCGACGGTGAAGGTCTCTCCAGTGATGTAACCTGCCGGCCCCGAGGCGAGGAACACGATGAGCGCGGCCGCTTCCTCGGCAGTCCCGAACCGACCGGCGGGGATCAGTTTGCGGGCGAACTCCTCTCGGGCCTCCTCCGTGGGAAAGTGGGTGCGGAGTTGCTCGCTGTCGATTCGCCCCGGCGCCACGCAGTTCACGGTGACCTTCTGCGATGCGACCGTACGCGAGAACCCCTTGGCCCAGAGAATGCACGCCGCGACCGCCGCCTGAGCCGCCGACACCGCGACGGGCTCAAGGATGCCGACGAGATTCACGACACGCCCCCGGCCACCTGCCGCCATAAGGGGCAGAAATTCCTGGGCCAACCGCCGCTTGGAGTGGAAGTTGAGTTCGAACTGACTCTGCCACAGCGCCTCGTCGAGGCCGGCGCCCGCAGGTTCGGCGCGCCCGGCGTTGTTGATCAGGATGTCGAGTAGGCCAAGGCGTTCCTCCACTTGCCGCCTCAACCGTACCGCCGCGCTCGGGTCGGTAAGGTCGGCTGCCAGACAGAGGGGTCGCGGGTGGCCCTCGGCCGCGATCTCCTCCGCGAGTTCCTCAAGAAGGTCAAGCCGTCGCGCGACCAGAACGACCTGTGCTCCTTCAGCGGCCAACATGCGCGACGTCGCCATGCCGATACCGGCGCTCGCACCTGTTACCAGGGCGCACCGCCCTGAGAGCCCAAGATCCATCTTCTCTCCTACGCGTCAGTGCCGGCGTCCGACGGCACGCGGAAATCGGTACGGGCGCCGCAACACTAGGTCCACGATCGCAAGCATGTCAAGCAATCGCTTGATTTACTCCGGCCCTCTCGACGCCGGGCCGGTCAACCGGCGGTGATAGGGATCCCGGCGGTACTGACCTGTGCTAGCGCGAGCCGGGGAGTTCCGTTGCGGGCGGCGTGGGTCTGCCCACGCAGGGATTGCCGGCGTCCCGGCAGGGGTCCCGGTAGCAACGGGGCAGAATCCAACGAATCCGACCCCGAACTGCGGTGATGTGGTGTTGCGTGCCGAGAGGGAAGGGACTGTCCGCCCTGGTTGTCGGTGCTGAGGGGATGATCCGCGGGTCAGCGAGGTTATAGGGGCGGTGTACTCGGCGCGGGCCTGTTCGAGGGTGTCGGGGTAGCGCTGGGTCTTCGCCGTCTGGGCGCCTGCAGTTCCACATGTTCGGTGCCTTCGATGACTTCCTGCGCGAGCTCATCGGCGAGGGCACCGTCGGCCGGGACTTCCTGTGCGGCAGGGGTTTCTCGGGTGCCGGTGGGTGCGACGCGCCGCAGGAGCAGAAGCGCGAGCACAAGCAGCGCTGCAGCCGGCCCGCCGCTGATGATCGCGGCGGCGTGCAGTCCGGAGGCGAAAGCGTTGCGCACGGTTGCAGCCATCGCCTCGCCGAACTCGCCGGGGAGGCGTTCGGCGATGGCCGGCCGAGATTGCCAGCCGCCTCCCTCACCACGTCTGCGGGCGCGCCTGCCGGGGAGGCGGCCTGCACGTGGTCGCGGTACACGGCTACCGTCACACTGCCGGTGGCGGCGATGCCGAAGGCAAGACCGAGCTCGTAGGCGGTCTGCCCGGCTCTGGTTGCGGGCACCGTTGGCGGCCATCACCCGCCGCCGGGCGGCGGCGTCCGGGTGGAAGCCGGGACCGTTTCTCCTTCGTCTGCGTCGGCAGCACCCGAAGGCAACCGAGTGCAACCAGCGCTCGGTCCACGCCGCCCGGGGCGCCGCCGAACTCACTGAAGGCCGATGACGCGCTCGCTGAAGTTCAGGTGGCGCTCAACAAAGACCACAAGATCAACGCGGTTTGGGGCTCATAACGTGATTCTTACCGGCACCCCTCCTACCTCGCGCTGAGGCGGTCCCGCAGTGCGTCGTACACGTCCATCGGGAGTGGGCCCTTCTGGGCAGCTGCGACGTTGGCCCGCACGTGCGTTACCTGGGTCGAGCCGACGATCAGCGAGTGCAGATCCTGGTGAGTGAGGATGAAGCGGAGCAGGAGTTCCATCATCGAGGCGCCGTCCGCCAGATCGTCCAGGTTGGCGGCGGCGAGTCGCGCGTGGCGGTCGGCGAGCGGCCGGCGTATCGGCTCCGGTATGGCCTCGGGCGGAGCCATGAGCGGGCGGGCGATTGAGCCGTGCGCGATCGTCCCCGCGCCGGCTGCCGCGGCGGCGCTGATGAGTTCCTCGTGGGAGCGGTCGAGCGCCGAGTAGGGGAGGAGGAAAACGTCGAACGCCCCGATCGCGATGTGCTCCGGAAGGTTGGGCAGATTCCCCGACATGCCGGTGAAGCGGATCGCGCCTTGGTCCTGAAGGGCCTGCATCTCGGCGATGGTGTCCTCGGCCTGCATCTCGGCGACGCTCGGGCTCATGTGCACCATCAAGATGTCAAGGTGGTCGGTGCGCATCCGGCGCAGGCTCCGCTCGACGCACGCGCGGACGTTCGCCTTGGTGTAGACGTGCGGCGGAACCGTCCGCGGGTCACCGTCCGCGGCGAGTGGGCAGCCGCACTTGCTGGTGAGGATGAACTCGTCGCGCCGGTGGGAGATCCAGCGGCCGATGTGCTCCTCGGCGTCGCCGTAGTCCGGCGAGGTGTCGATGAGGTTCACTCCCGAGTCGAGGACCGTGTTCAATACCGTGCGGGCCTGATCGTCGCTTATCGGTTTGCCCCACGCCTGTGACCCGCGCATCTCCATCGCTCCGTAGCCGAGGCGGCTCGCCTGCAATCCGGTCCTTCCGAGCTTCGCGGTTGGCAGCGTCACGTCATCGTCCTCTCTTCGGTCCCGGCCGTCCTGGCGCGTCCGTATTCGGCCAGGGCGTGGAAGGCGGCCTTGGGTTCCCACGGCAGCCCCGGATAGGTCGTCCCTGTGCGGCCGTGCTCCAGGATCTTGACGATGCCGAAGCTGGCGGTGTCGAAGTCCCGTTCGGGCTCGGAGGCCGTCGGCAGGTCCCGGCGGGCGAACGTGTTGATGAATGCCGTGTCCGTGCCCTCCTCGTGGTAGATGTCGAGGAGCTCGCGCACGTATTCGGCTTGTTCTTCTTCGTCCCGTATGACGGCTGCGGTCAGGCGGGCGGGGCGGGCGCGTTCGTCCCATTCGACGATGGAGTCGCCGCGTCCGCCCAGAGCGGCGGCTCCGCGGTGGGTGGCGCAGCCGAACTCGGTGACGGCGAACGGCTTGCTCTGCGAGGTCTGCGCGCGGAGACTCTCACGGAAACCGTGCGCGGTGGCCGCGTCACGGTATCCGGCGTCGGTGGCGATCAGGTCGAACGGAGCCCAGTCCACGCCTTCGAAGGGCAGGGAGGCGTAGCTGACCGGGCCGCCGAACCGTTCGCGCACCGCGGCGACGGCTCGGGTGAGGAAGGCGTTGACGCGGGCGGGCACTTCGGGGAGCGCGGCGCGCAGCCGCGCGGGCTCGGCCATCATGCCAAGCCGCTCCTCCAAGCTGTCTCCGGGCAGAAATCCGCTGGTGAGCAAGCTGATCTCGGAACCGGTGAGGAATACGACGCGAGTCCCTGCCTGGCGCAGGCGTTCGGCCCGTTCGGCACCGTCGACGATGAATGTCATCAGCTCGTCTTGGGTGAGGCCGTTGGTGAACGGCGAGTACCAGACCTCCAGGCCCGCGCGGGCGGCGTGGTGTGCGGCGGTCTCAAGGCGGTCCGGGTCTCCTCCGGTGATGCGGACCGCGTCGCAGTGCAGTTCGTCGCGGATGATCTGCATTTCGCGGCGCACCGTGTCCGGGTCGAAGGGCTCGTGGGTGGTGGTTCCGGTAGATGGGAAGCCGGTGTCGTAGGTGACACCGTAGGCACGCATCAGGGGCCTCCGTGTGTGGTTTTGTGCGGGTAGGACATGCGAGGGGATGCGGGCTGGGGAAGGCCGCACTCTCGTGCAGCATCCGAAACAGCGTCCTGTCGCGCGGCGGGAGGTCGTGACACTGCCACAGGGATTCGATCCGGTGCCGGTCGATGACCTCGGCCTGCGACGGCTCTCGACCACGACGGGCCGGTCCTGGTGGGGCTGTCGATGCCGAGCGTTCATGGCACGCATCCCCGATGCACATCGACGAGCCGGTCCCAAAGGCTAGGAAATCCGCCGACCCGTGTCCGCGACGCACAGGTTGAAGATCAGGTTAGAAGTCCATGTCGCCGCCGCCGGGCATGGCGGGAGCGGCTCCGGCCTTCTCGGGCTTCTCGGCGATGACGGCCTCGGTGGTGAGGAACAGCGCCGCGATGGAGGCGGCGTTCTGCAGAGCCGAGCGCGTCACCTTGGCCGGGTCGATGATGCCTGCCTCGAACAGGTTGACGTACTCGCCGGTGGCGGCGTTGAGACCCTCACCCGCAGGAAGGTTGCGCACCCGCTCGACCACGACGCCGCCCTCGAGGCCGGCGTTGACGGCGATCTGCTTCAGCGGCTCCTCCAGGGCCTTGCGCACGATGGCGGCGCCGGTGGCCTCGTCGCCGGAGAGCTCCAGCTTGTCGAACGCCTTGGCGCCGGCCTGCAGCAGAGCCACGCCACCGCCGGGGACGATGCCCTCCTC